>JBASZP010000254.1:0-10400 GCA_049660965.1 Daejeonella sp.
TAGCTACTCCTTTTTCATCTGAGGTAAGTACCCGGCCTTTTTCTAATATGCCACCCATAACTTGCAAACCGCCCGTAATGAATGTTGCATTGGTACCGGTACCCGCAAAAATCTGCTTGACTTCTTCATTACCTAATTGAATGGTATTATCTGTCTTTACACTTGCGCCATAACCAATAGCTGTGGCATTGCTTAAATTCTCTTTACCAACATCAGCGCCCCAGCCTAAAGCAGTATTGTTTTTTCCGGTGGTGTTGGAATAAAGTGTATTGAAACCAATAGCCGTATTTTTATCTCCGCTGAAGTTATTATAGAGTGCGCCGGAACCGCTGGCGGTATTGCCAGAGCCGTTAGTGTTGGAATAAAGGGCAACATAACCATTAGCGGTATTATTATTCCCTTCCTTATTAAAATAAAGGGCAGCGGAGCCGTTAGCGGTATTGTTTTTTCCAAATTCATTGGAATAGAGCGCCACATGCCCTATAGCGGTATTATCACTTCCTGTAGTGTTTAATGAGAGTGTGTAATGGCCAAAGGCAGAATTAAAATTTCCGGTAGTATTACTGAATAAGGCATTAGTGCCATAATTAGTAATTTGAGCAATTACTCCTGTATTCAAGAGAAACAAGAAGCTCATACCAGCCAGAAGTTTTGTGACGACGTTTTTCTTGACAAAGAAGAAAGAAAAGATTGTTTTTTTTGTGTAAAAGTGTTTCATAATTTTTAGTTTAAAGTAAATACTATTTTTTAATTTCGACTTAAATATAAACTTAAATCATTAAGATTCAAAATGATAGAAAAATTCAGCAAGAACATATTGTTAAATGTTAGGAGCTAAAAATAATCTTGACGAAATAATTACTGAATTACTTTTCATTAGGGAATATTTATAAATTAAGACCATAGTTATAACATTAAAAAGCAGATAATTAAAATGTATTTAGGCCTCTATAAAAAAATTGTACAAGCATATTTTCCACTCTTTATTTTAATGAATAAGTACTGTTTTTATAGTTTATAGCTCAGGAAATAATATTGATCTGATACCAGAAATTTCTTTTAACATAAGTGTTTGATTTTTGCCGATAAAGAGTATTTTTGCAAACCAAAACAATACCGTAAAATGCGGTAGATTTAGTTTATATAAACAAACATTACCAAAAATTCAGTATGCCAAACACAGGTAAAATAGCACAAATAATAGGACCGGTTGTAGATGTAAGCTTCGTTGATGATGCTTATTTACCAAAAATTTACGATGCTCTCGAAATTGTTAAGGACAATGGACAGAAAATAGTTTTAGAAGTTCAGCAACACTTGGGTGAAGATCGTGTTCGTGCTATTGCCATGGATTCAACAGATGGTTTGGTACGCGGAATGAAGGTAACTGATACCGGCGCAGCTATAAAAATGCCCGTAGGCGAAAAAATAAAAGGCCGCCTGTTTAATGTAGTTGGCCAGGCTATTGATGGCATAGACACGATGGATAATTCTGACGGATATCCCATCCACAATACTCCGCCTAAATTTGATGAACTATCTACAGATACTGAAGTCCTGTTTACAGGAATTAAGGTAATTGATTTGTTAGAGCCTTATGCTAAAGGAGGTAAAATCGGATTATTCGGTGGTGCGGGTGTGGGTAAAACTGTATTAATTATGGAATTGGTAAACAACATTGCGAAAGCTTATGCAGGTTTATCTGTATTTGCAGGTGTCGGTGAACGTACCCGTGAAGGAAATGACCTATTACGTGAATTTATAGAATCAGGCGTTATTAATTATGGCGATGCTTTCCGTCATTCGATGGAAGAAGGCGGCTGGGATTTATCATCAGTAGATAAAGAAGCGCTTAAAGAATCCAAAGCAACATTGGTTTTCGGTCAGATGAACGAACCTCCAGGCGCACGTGCCCGTGTAGCTCTTTCCGGATTAACGGTTGCAGAATACTTCCGTGACGGAGATGGTGAAGGACAGGGAAAAGATATCCTTTTCTTCGTTGATAATATTTTCCGTTTTACACAGGCGGGTTCTGAAGTTTCGGCTTTATTAGGCCGTATGCCTTCCGCGGTAGGTTATCAGCCAACACTGGCAACAGAAATGGGTTTAATGCAGGAACGTATTACCTCTACAAAACGTGGTTCAATTACTTCTGTGCAGGCCGTTTATGTTCCTGCGGATGATTTAACTGACCCGGCCCCGGCAACAACATTTGCCCACTTAGATGCCACAACCGTATTATCACGTAAAATTGCCGAACTTGGAATTTATCCTGCGGTAGATCCTTTGGACTCTACGTCACGTATTTTAAACGCGGCCACTCTTGGCGATGAGCATTACGGAACAGCGCAACGTGTTAAAGAAATTTTACAACGTTATAAAGAATTACAGGATATCATTGCCATTTTAGGTATGGATGAACTCTCTGAAGAAGATAAATTAGTAGTCGGACGGGCACGCCGGGTACAACGTTTTTTATCACAACCTTTCTTCGTTGCCGAGCAGTTTACAGGCTTAAAAGGGGTGTTGGTTGATATTAAAGATACGATTAAAGGTTTCAATATGATTATGGACGGCGAAGTGGATGAATATCCTGAAGCTGCGTTCAACCTGGTTGGAACCATTGAAGATGCCATTGAAAAAGGTAAAAAGTTATTAGCTGAAGCAAACGGTTAAATGCAATTTGCTAATTTGTGAATGTGCTAATTTGAAAATGGACAATTTTCTAAAAGATATATGATGATTAGCACGTTCGCATATTTGCACAGTAAAAAATCATTAGCACATTATCAAATTTTCAAATTAGCATATTAAAACCATGAAATTAGAAATACTTACCCCGGATAAAACAATATTTGAAGGTGAAGTTACTTCGGTAACTGTACCGGGTACGATGGGTTCTTTTGAAGTTTTAAAAGACCATGCGCCTATCATCTCAACTCTTGATGATGGTAAAGTAATTGTACGTTCGGATAAAAGCCAGGAAACCTTTTTTATTAAAGGCGGTGTGGTAGAAGTATTGGAGAATAAAATTATAGTGTTAGCAGAAGGAATACTGGAAAAATCACTTTAAAAATTGCTAACCTACTACCTATCGGTTTATCAAGCTAAATTCAGGTTTAGGGTTTTTCTAATCAAATTCTAAAAAGTTATTGACTATTACCTGGACCTTATCCCCCTTTTTTGTATATTCCTGTTTTTAAATTGATAACCGAAAGTTTAACCTCTTTTCTCTCTATCAAAAATTCTTCATAAAAACCTTTAAAGAAAATATCCTTTACCACATATTGCTTACTATTCCAGCTGCTTTTTAGTTCAACCCAGTGCGGATACAGCATGATCTTATTCTTTTTAGCTTTCAACCCCAAACTACGGGCTTCCACAGCAGTTAACATGAAAGCATTGCCCAATAAATTAGAAGTATAAACATGAGCGGGATTATTATAGATATCCTGCGGTTTACCCGATTCAATAACTTTGCCGTCTTTGAGAATAATTAACTGATCGGCCAGTGCCATTCCGTCAACAGGGTCATGAGACACCAGGATAATTGTGATTCCTAAATCAGTGCACAATCTTTTCAGATCAGCACGGAGCTGTGCTTTAAGGACGGCATCTAGCTGGCTAAATGGTTCATCCAGCAAAAGTACTTCTGGTTGGGTAATAATCGCTCTGGCAATAGCTACCCGCTGTTGCTCTCCGCCGCTTAACTCAACAATACGCTTATTTGCTAATTCAGCAATTCCCAAAAGTTCCATCATTTCTAATGTTTTCTGTTCTTTTGCACGGATATCTTCATTAGAGAGCATACCGGCAATATTATCAAAAACCTTAGCGTATATATTGAGGTTAAAATCCTGGGTAACCATTTTCATGGAATCGTTACCAGGTATCAGCTTTTCATGCGGACCGGCTAAATGCTCTCCTTTAAATAAAATTTCACCTCCATTAGGGGCCAGCAAACCATAAATCAGTTTCAGCAACGTACTCTTACCACTACCGCTCTCGCCAATAATAGCTATAAAATCTCCTTTATTAATGTTGAGATTGATTTTTGAAACACCCGCCGGGGTTTCAACCGAATAATGTTTACTGACGTGCTTAAGTGAAATGAGGTGTTCGGGCATGCAGTAAATATAAAAGAAAAACCCCGCCAATCCCTTTAATGAGAGGCGGGGTTTATAAAAAAATCTGTTAGAATCCTATAGTAAGGCCAAAAGAGAAGTTCTTTAAATTATCAGGATTTCCGGGCAATTGTGTAAAAACATCGTTAAAGTAATATTTCGCATAGATACCCATCCAGCCATAACCAAAGCGGGCAAATGCACCATAACGCAAAGGCTCAAAATTATAATCGTTAATAAACTTTTGTTTACCATTCTCTTTACTCTTTTGTTTTAGTTTCCCGTTTAGCAAGAACCCCAGTTCCGGCCCGGCTGCAAAGTATATCCTGTTTCCTTTGTTATCTTCATTACTGCGAAACTGGAATGAAAGCGGAACTCTTAAATAACGACTGGAAAGACGGTTCTTTTCAAAATTGATAGTTTCCTCCACATACTGATCAAGCGGCTTGTCTTTTTGAAAAGTGATATTACGCTTTAAACGGATAATGTTCCAATCTAAACCAGCGGCTAAAAAGACTTTAAAATTAGGGTTAAACCTGACGCCCATTTGCAAAAGATCAAATCCCACATTAGTAGATTTTATAGCTCTATAAGATAAATAGCTGTTTTCGGGAGATAAACCCATACTTCCATTATCTAATAGTTTGTTTAAACCCAGATCAAATCGGGAGAATGTGAGGCCAAAAGAAAATTGGGGATATACCTTTGCTTCTCTAAGCCTTTTTACACTATCCTTTTTGGCCCCGTATTCCCAATCGCCAACCTTAACATAAACTTTTGCTTTTACTTTAGTGCTGTCTTCTTTTACCTCTTCCTGGGCATAGCTCCCTGCTACTGTAGCACAAAGTATTGCGCTTAAAACTATTCTTTTCATATTCTTATTTATTTCTGATCTTATATTTTACTAATCCTAAATTTATCCCCGTTACTTCCGAGCCCTCATCGCCATCTTTAAACTCTATAATTTTATCTTCCCGTTTATCAACCTGTGCAATTACCAGGTTTACCAAACCTCCTATACTTCTTATCCTTTTCCGCGGAGAGCCTTGCTGAACCTTATCTCTTTCATTTGCCTGTGCAATTAATGCAGATTGCCCGGTAGTTTCCTCTTCCTTTTGGAGCGTTTGAACTTTTATATCCTGTTTTTCGGATAATGGATCATTGTTTACCTGAGTAAGTTTTTCTTCCGGCCTGTTTATTAATTGAACATCATCCTGCTTAGCTGCGTTATTTCTATCAGCACATTTTTCCTGTACAGCAGAAGCATAGTCCGGATTATTTTTAACAGCTCTAACCAAAGATCTTTCCTGCTTATTTATTGATTCTATTTCTTCCGCAACGGTTTTAACTCCTGTACTTTCTTTAAGAGTATCTTTATTCAATACCGGATTAGCAACTGCTATCTCATTACCGGCTTTGCCCTGAAGTTTAATTACTTCTACTGGCCTGTAAAGCCATAAACCTGCACTTACAATTAGTACGACGCTTGCCGCAGCCATCCAGAAAGCAGAAGATGAGCCTTTGCTTTTTTTATTGTCAAGCCGGCCTGCTATCTTATTCCAAACAGCATCAGACGGGTTTACATGATCTGTTTCAAAACGCTGCTTAAATAATTGATCTAACTCTTTATCCGATATGTTTTGCATAGTTCAAACCCTCCATTTTAATTATTTTTTCTTTTAAAATTGTCCGTGCCCGTGATAATTGTGATTTTGAAGCGCCTTCTGTTATTCCTAACTCTTCTCCGATTTCCTTATGCGAATAGCCTTCAATGGCATACATATTAAACACCAGGCGATAACCGCTTGATAATTCCTGGATCAGTTTCATCAGATCCTTGGTTTCCAATCCGCTCATATCAAAAGTGGTTTGCGGCTGGTCATAAACCTCATCAATATCAACCACATTTAAGGTTCTTAAATTTTTGCGGTAAACTTCAATAGCGGTATTGACCATAATCCGCCTGATCCAGCCTTCAAAAGAACCATCACTTCTAAAACTGCTTACCTTTTGAAACACTTTAACAAAACCCGTTTGCAATATATCCTCCGCTTCATAACTGTCTTTAGCATAACGCATACATACGCTCATCATCCGGGATGAAAGCTTGCGGTAGAGCATCTCCTGTGCTTTCCGCTCCCCTCTTTTACATCCCTCCAGTAAACTATCTATGGTAAAACTATGTTCCAAATTCATTGTCATTAAAGGTAAGATGAAAAGTAACAGGAATTGGTTGCATCACACAAAAGAAATAATTCTGGGATACGATAATTTAATGGAATTTTGACTGTGGGGCTTGTTTTGGTATATTCCAAAACCATCTAAATCCTAACAAAGGGAAAATAATTAACTGGCCTTTTGCAGGTCATCTGAGAGATACCTTTTCTTTAATTTTTTATTGTCTAAATCAGTTAAATAATAATAGAGTCTTTCCTGTTGATAATGATAGGTGAGTGTATGGATAATTCCTTTTTTAACTATATTGGAGCAATCTTTCGAGATTAGTTCCACTTTATCCCCTATATAAAAACCTTCATCTTTAATATATTTCAGGCACTCTTTTTTAACTCTTAAAGAACAGTTTAAATGCTTAATAATAATAAAGCTGCCCTGTTCTCCCATTACCTTAAAAATACTGAATGGAAATTTAAAGTCATAAGCTATCCTTAGATCTTCTTTATGGATCATATCATCCCAGTAAGCATCTCTTTGATGATCTGGTCTTACATCCGGATGCCACCATTGAAAAATAACTAATTCCATAGAGTTGTAATTAATTGCTTCTGCTTTTAACCATTAGTTTGATTTTACTGTCGACAACATATCGCTTTCAAAAATAGAGGCCGGTGAAATTACAATTTCGTTCATTGGGATTTTAGTGCCGTAACGCTCCTTCATCTTCTTCTTTACAATATCATTTGTCAGGTCAAATTCGCTAAGCTTTTGAAGTTTACCTAGTTCAACCCCCGTTGTCCGCTGATAGATTTTCCAGATTAGTTCAGAACAGTAAATCTTATCGTCGGACCATTCAAAATAAAGATCATAGTTCTTCCCCTTCCATTTGTCGCCCATATCTTTCATGTTCTTAATTGTTGAAGGAGTTAAAATTTGCCCCGCGTTCTTTAATCTTTTGATAACATAATGCCCGTCTTTACCACGTGCCATCCATTGATCTAATGGTGTACGTTTTACCGGCTGTACAGCTTCGAGAACGAAATAGTCATTCCCTTTCCGATAGATTATCCCACAATGAGAGTAT
Source organism: Daejeonella sp. (assembly GCA_049660965.1). Classification (GTDB taxonomy): domain Bacteria; phylum Bacteroidota; class Bacteroidia; order Sphingobacteriales; family Sphingobacteriaceae; genus Daejeonella. The sequence continues at coordinate 7,384 of JBASZP010000254.1, forward strand.
TTTGATCTGGTAGCCAGTTGAATAGCTTTGCTCTGTTCTGAAACAGAAGCCTGGAAAATAAGATCGCCATCTTTTAATTCATCATTCTTTGCAAAATCATTAATCGCAATTTTGGCTTGTTCAATTTTGTCTACAGAATTATAGAACTTTCGTTTGGCATACAATCCGCTAATTAAAATAAGTACCGAAAGTCCAACTATGATTATTGCTTTTCTCATTTTGTGTTAATTAGGTCTGTTTTAGTCACTACTATCTATACTAATTATTTCTCCTCAAATTATCCAGTTTTGCCTGCGGGAATTCATGTCGCCACCGGTCTTTATAACCATTCAATCCATAGCTCTCTTTAAAATGCTCGAATAAATTAATTATTTGAAGTATTAACCTTCTTAAAGTTGTCTCTATGGTAAAAAACGGGATATGAGATTCATCAATAAGGTCTTTAAGCGGTCGGCCGGCCCAGTTTTCAAAGGTGTATAAACGGATAACAATTTTATCCGCATCTTCTTTTGCCAAGTGAATGATGTGCTCACCCGGCTCGTAAATTAATGAGGCTTCGCTTTCGTGCAGGCCCTGTTTTAGGAGGGAAACCGCAGTCAGAATATTGTCCAATCCATCAAAAACATAAGATGTAACTATGAAATGTGTTTCACTATTAAAATCAAATTTCAGCGTAGCCCATCCTGCATCAATGTCGCCTGCTATGATTAATTTGTCAGTCATTACTCAAATTATTCCCCTAATATTCTTCGCACCTCCATTAAATATTCAGGCTGATCACTCATTTCCCTATGCCCCCATCCGTTTATGATGATCAGTTTATCATTTTCTTTAAACAGCTTCTTTAATTTCAATGATGATTCATAATAAATAAGCTTATCATTATTCCCGTGAAAGATCAAGACAGGCATTTTACACTCCTTTAAAAACTTATTCGTTTCAAAATGATACCTTAAAATAAATCCCGAAATAACCGGATACTTATGCTTTATCAGGTCAGTTAAACTATAATAAGGCGCCTGTAGTATTAATAATTTGGGATGATTTGCCGAGGCAAGTTTAGTAGCAGCACCAGTTCCTATAGAGTAGCCTACAATAATGATATGATCTTCATGATACTTTAACTTGAATTGGTCATATACCAATTGCACATCCTTATGAAACTCCCTTTCACTACTAATACTCCCTTCACTCTTGCCATAACCCCGGTAATCAAGCACAAAAAGATCATAGTTTAAGTCAGTGTATGTTTTGGCAATTTCCCCCCATGATCCTACTGAACCCCCGTTTACATGCAGGTAAAAAACTAATCCTTTTGAAGAGTCTGACTTAAATAAAACCCCATGTAATAATTTCTTATCATCTGTTTTAAAAGTTAATTCCTCAAAGTTTTGATCAAATTCAAACTGGTAATCCTTCGCAATTTTATCAGGAAAGAAGATCAAATGCTCCTGGAAAAAATACAGCGCAACACAAATACCAAGGTATATAATTGCGGCTATCTTTACTATCCTGAAGCTTACTTTTTTCATTGGTCTCTCTGCATAAAAGGGGGTAAAAAACTCATTAGCCTGAAATAGCATACGCTGATCTGTATGAATACTAAGCCGAAAGGGAATCTATTGTTTGTCAACCTGTATATTATCTAAAAATCTGTACAATTCTTTTAAATCCCCTTTATACCGGTTTATTTCAGTCCGCATCTTTAAAAACCATTTCTCCGACAGCTTATGCTTACACCATACTAAAACAGGAGTCCAATTTTTTGATTTAACAATAATACAAGTATAATGATCCAGATCAGGCCGTTCAACAACCAGGTCAAGATTATAGTCTAATTCCGTTTCTTTTATCCACAGGTTCTTCCAGTAATCGTCATTATCTAAATTCCCTAACGGAAAGTGATCTTCTAAAGTAATAAGGCAGTCACTCTTCTTACCTATTTGAAAGGTATAGGTTGTTTCATTATTTAATACAGTTTCTGTCAGTACCCACGGTGCAGGTATTTTATCCATGTAAAACCCGAAACTTGTTTTTAAAGCGCTTAGCTTTTGTTTTTGAACCTGAGGTTGAGATACAGACTTCTGTAAAGGTGGATTAAGATATTCAAAACAATCTTCTAAATTCAAAACTTCACAGTCACAATAAATTCCCTGTTCCTTAAGCCACTTAACCAATATCTCCTTATCAATATCCTCCTTTTTACAAAAGGTGTTAGTGATCGAAAAATCATTTTTACATTCCTGCCCAGAAAGTTTCTCATCAATAAAGTCAAGAAATTCAGGAAAAAGCTTTTCAGCGATCGGTAAATTCATCCGGAATTCAGCCAAGTCTTTCTCTGCGAGTGAGTGAAGTATTTTCTTTCGTTGTGCTTTATCCATTTTGCTGCTATTTGTGTTACGCTCGTCGGTATTTTTTAATCCCGATGCCATAACCCGGGATTTGTAATTCCCGGTAACATATCCTTATTCTAAATTCCAGCTTCCCTTATATTTCAGGTTCTTCATATCCGCCCCCATCGTTTCCACCTCCTTTACGGTCAGTAATCTTTCTGGCTTGAAAGTAGCCCGCTACAAAAGCTTTATCTTTAATTAAGCTTTCCACCAGCGTATCCAGTATATCCAGCAAACGCATAGCCTCCTTTAGCAAAGTTGCTATACTGCCAGTTGCTATTACCTTTTTATCGCCAATACTATCCCTCCGGATACTCATGGGTTTAAATATAGCAATAGCCATTTGCAATGCGTTAAGTTCATCGTCCGTAATTTCATAATCAAGCGCCAGCGGTGCAAACTCCACACCTTTATCATAAATAGTCTGGCAGGTATTCACCAGTTCCTGTTCAGACTTGCGGTTAAGGTCAGTTTTAGAATAATCTACTGCCTGCAATAAAACCATATTACTATTTACCTGAGCATAGCCCTTTAATTTAATCCCTGTTCCATATGTCAAATCAACCAGCATTGCTTTTTGCTGGTTCTTCTGTTTGGTGTAACCTCCGGTTTTTCCCTGCTGCT
>JBASZP010000255.1:0-2900 GCA_049660965.1 Daejeonella sp.
CAGTGGCGGTTATGCCGGTTATTTTACACTGGCAAAAAGCGGCTATGAAGAACCGCTTACCACACATGCCGATCACTTTAACACCAACTATGCTTACAGCACCGCATCGTATGCAAAAGGCGAAGTGTTTTTAGAGCAGCTGGGTTATATTATTGGCGCACCTGCAAGAGATAAACTGCTGCTGGAGTATTACAATCAATGGCGTTTTAAACACCCTAACAGCACCGATTTTATTGTGCTTGCCGAAAAAGTAAGCGGCCTTAAGTTAGACTGGTACAAAGAATATTTTTGCAACAGCACCAAAACTATAAACTATGCAATGGTAGATCAGTTGATAGATGCAGGCGGCGTAACTAAAATTCCATTATCACGTATTGGGCAAATGCCTATGCCTATAGATTTGCTGGTTACGTTTAATGATGGCACTACTGAAATGCACTATATTCCGCTTAACCTGATGTATGGCGAAAAGCCAAACGAAAACCCGGCACAAAACCGCATTGTGCATGATGCATGGCGCTGGACACACCCCACATATATTGTGGAGGTAAAGCGTAAGCTTACCGATATAAAATCTGTAGAGATTGACCCCAGCAAACGTATGGCCGATACAGAGCGTAAAAATAATTTGCTTGAACTGAAATGGTAACAACAACAATGGCGGAAATAACAATAAGAAGAATTGTGCTTACTGATGTGCCTGTACTTGCTGCAATGGCACGCAAAACTTTTTACGATACATTTACCGGCACCTGCACAGAAGAAGATATGCAGGGCTTTTTGGAAAGTTATTTTAATAAAGCACAGGTTACAAAAGAACTGGGCGACCCCGCAGATTTTTTCTTTTTTGCCGAAGTGGATGGTGTGCCCGCCGGTTATCTTCGTTTTAAAGAAGACTACAGCGGTTTCCCTTTAATGCAACAATGGAAAACAATGGAGTTGAAGCGGATTTATGTTTTAGCAGACTACCACGGGCAGGGCATTGCACAAAAGTTGATGGACTTTTTAATTGACTGGTGCAGCAAAGAAAATTACGAAGCAATATACCTTGGTGTGTGGGAGCACAACCTGCGGGCACAAAAGTTTTATGCTAAATACGGATTTGAAAACTCCGGCCACACACATGATTTTCCTATTGGCAGCACACCGCAAACGGATATTTGGTTGTGGAAGTTTTTGAGGGAGGGATGAAGTTATTTGGATGTAGTGAATTTTTTTGATAGAAAAAATCTCATCTTATGAGTTTTCGTAAACATTTACAGTGTTGTAAATTGTGTCTGTTGTTAATAGGCATATGTTAGAGTTGTTCTCAGCAACATTCTATTTTTTTGATTTCAATAATCAAGCCTGTCCCTCTCGGCTTGTTCATCATTTCTCTTTGCATCTTCTTCATAACCTTTCGCAAGGTTTTCAAATATTGTGGCAATATTTGAAAATTTATTTTTTTGTAATGATGCCAGTCTATGAAAGTAATTAGCTTTTTCTCTTTCTATATCCCCTCCATCAAAAGGCCCTCTCGAAGAAGAGCCTCGTTTATTAAATGTTGCTGCCGAAAAATTACTTTTGATACTCTCTGTATTTATTCTTTCAATTATGATACATAGTTCATCCGGCGGCCAATTTTCTGCTTTTTCTGGATATTGTGCAAAAACCTGTCCTATGGTCATGTCTGCGACCTCCAAACGGGATACAGCTAAAGCCAACTCTCTAACTTTATCGATCCATTCGGTTAGAAAATTGTTGTCTATTATGCCTGAATCATCTACACCAGGAATTTTTTTCCAGGAATATAAAAGTTCATAGGCCTGCATAGCTCTATTTGAAATTTGCTCCTCTGACAATTCTTTATTTTCTACTTCAAGTAATTCATCATTATCTGGCTTGTAAGCCCATTTTAAAACATCAATAAAAAATTGAGGGTTCTTTGATAGTTCATCATGAAGCATTTTGGGACTTCGAGTATTCCCATATGAAGCTAACATAGGAAGATATAACCATTCTAGCTTAATAAGTTTTTGAAGTTCAACGTCACCTCTTTTATCTATTGTTTCAAATAGCTGTTCAACTTCATAGCCATGTAGACGATTTTGTTCATTTGATTTTTCTGTTGCAGCTTTTTCTAATATACCAACAAGTAAAGTACTTGGAATCTCATCGACATAATGTGAGCATATGCCCATAGCACTATTATACCTAGCAAATTCCATTAAGTAGTTAAGACCAAGGATTTTTTCTTCAGGTGAGATATTCCAGAATTGGGGAGTTACTCTTGCCCAATATTCCTGTCTTATTTCTTTATTAGTAGAATCAATAAAATTCCATAATTGCTTTGTCTGATTGAGAGGTACGAAAAGGTTAGCTAAAGCCAAATCATCTACGCCATTCTGCTTTAACTTTTCATACAATGCAAAAAACCACTCAATGCCTTTCAAAATCGACTTTCTTCCTAAAAAACCATAAATAAATCGCAATTTGTCATTCTCATTTTTAAGCTCTTGGCAAATTAAAAGAGTTTCTACTTCATCTTCAATTATGTGAGCTAAGGTATCACCAAAAATCCATGCTTCTTTTACTGTAGCACTTATCTCAATTATTTTTTCAATTCCGTACTTTAAATAAATATTATTTAATCCAGCAATCCTTTTCTCTATTATTATTTGTTGTTGGTTATCTGTTGTAACTTTTTTACGATTATACCCCTCTGGAAATGCAGGCCAGAGTTCATTAAATAGCCATATAGTTTTTTGTATTTCATCTTGCGGCTCTAATGTGGAATATAGTTTTTCATATCGATTTAATTCTGTGTCGGGAAATGACCAATTTTCATCGGGATGAGACCGGTGATGTGATAGTATGCATCTAATTTTTTGCCAAGCTAAATTATCTGTATGGGTTACTTT
>JBASZP010000256.1:0-5956 GCA_049660965.1 Daejeonella sp.
GGTGGTGTACCCTTTTTCGCCCCAAAGCTCATCAACACCCAAATCTATTTTGTATTCGTTTTCATTAAAGGGAGCTTTATTCAAGTCTTCACGTTCCTTTTCGCTTAGCGGCAATACATCATCATAAAAACCGGGAATGGTAATGTGGTTGTTTTCATCGTGCAGGGAAGCAATTAAATGGGCAAGAACAGTTGCAGGATTGGCAACAGCGCCGCCATACACTCCGGAATGCAGGTCGCGGTTGGGGCCGGTAACTTCTACTTCGATATAGGATAAACCACGCAAGCCTGTTTCCAGGGATGGGGTTTCCAGGCTAAGCATGGAGGTGTCTGATATTAATACCACATCCGCTTTTAAGCGGTCTTTATTCTCTTTTACAAAGATCGACAGGTTGCCTGATCCTACTTCTTCTTCCCCCTCGATCATAAACTTAATATTGCAGGGGAGGGTATTTGTTTTCATCATCAGTTCAAATGCTTTTACATGCATATAAAACTGTCCTTTATCATCGCAGGCTCCGCGGGCATAGATCTTCTCATCGCGAATAGTGGGCTCAAAGGGAGGTGTTTTCCATAATTCCAATGGGTCCGGTGGTTGCACATCATAATGGCCATAAACCAGTACGGTGGGTTTAGCCGGATCAATGATCTTTTCACCATAAACAATCGGGTACCCGGCGGTCTGGCAAACCTGCACTTTATCCGCCCCGGCGGTTTTTAGCTTTTCTGCTACATAATCCGCTGTTTTTAAAACATCCCCTTTGTATTTAGGGTCTGCGCTAACGGACGGAAAGCGGAGAAGCTCAAACAACTCGTCTAAAAAGCGCTGCTTATTATCTGCTACATATTTTTTAATTTCCTGCATAGTGATTAATGATTTTGAACAAAGATAGTTTTTTGGGAGTTATGAGCCAAGAGCTATGAGCTACGAGCCTTGAGCTACGAGCTGTGAGCCAAGAGCTGTGAGCTACGAGCCTTGAGCTACGAGCTGTGAGCTACGAGCCAAGAGCTACGAGTTAAAGGCTTAAAGCTAAAAGCTCGTAGCTCAAAGCTAAATTTTCAACACCTGTTAAAAATGCTTCGCTATTTAAGTACTTTTGGGCTTTAAAAAAGAGAAAAGATTTGGATTATTTAGAAGGGTTAAATCCATCACAACAGGCGGCAGTTTTACAAACTAAAGGACCGGTAATAATCGTTGCCGGGGCGGGGTCGGGTAAAACACGGGTAATTACATACCGGGTAGCCCACCTGATCAATAGCGGGGTTGACCCTTTTAATATTTTAGTGTTAACCTTTACGAACAAAGCCGCTAAAGAAATGCGAAACCGCATTACAAAGGTGGTTGGGCCCGAAGCTAAAAACATCTGGATGGGTACTTTCCACTCTGTTTTTGCCAAGATACTACGTGTTGAGGCCGGCAAGATCGGTTACCCAAACAATTTTACCATTTATGATACGGACGACAGCAAAAGCTTGATCCGAACTATTTTAAAAGAGCAGCAGCTGGATGATAAATTGTATAACGCCAATTTTGTTTACAACCGGATATCCTCCTCCAAGAACAACCTGATTTCATCTGCGGAATATTTACAAAATGAACATATACAGGCTGAAGATTTTACCAGCGGACGGGGCAAGCTGGGCGAAATTTACCACACCTATACACAGCGTTGCTTTAAAGCGGGCGCTATGGATTTTGATGATCTTTTATTTAAAACCAATGTCCTGCTAAGGGAACACCCGGAGGTATTATATAAATACCAGAATAAATTTAAGTATTTAATGGTTGATGAGTACCAGGATACCAACTTCTCCCAGTACCTCATCGTTAAAAAACTGGCCGCCATTCATGAAAACATTTGTGTGGTTGGCGATGATGCCCAGAGTATTTACGCTTTCCGCGGAGCGAACATCCAAAACATATTAAATTTTGAAAAGGATTACCCCGATCTGAAGGTGTTTAAACTGGAACAGAACTACCGCTCCACCCAAAACATTGTACAGGTGGCAAACAATGTTATCGCGAACAATAAGAACCAGCTGAAGAAAACGGTTTTTTCTGAAAATGAAATTGGCGATAAGATAAAAGTAGTTCGGGCTTATAGTGATAATGAAGAAGGGAAAACAGTGGCCGAAGCTATTGCACAGGACCGCAGTGTTAAAGGTTTAAGATACCAGGATTTCGCTATTCTCTATCGTACCAACGCCCAGTCAAGGGCAATGGAGGAGGCTCTGCGAAAGTTAAACATTCCTTATAAAATTTACGGCGGCCTCTCCTTCTACCAGCGAAAAGAGATCAAAGACCTGATCTCGTATTTCCGCCTGACGTTTAACCCGAATGATGAGGAAGCTGTAAAACGTGTTATTAATTATCCCCGTCGTGGTATTGGCGATACAACTATTGAACGCATCATGATCGCAGCGGACCAGCATAATTTAACCATTTGGGATATTATTTGTGATGTGCCCAAATACCTGGATGCACGTGCTGCAACAGCGGTTCAAAACTTCGCAACGCTGATCCAGAGTTTCCAGGTGATGGCTAAATCAAATTCCGCTTATGATACCGCTTTGCATATTGCACAGCATTCGGGTTTGCTGAAGGATCTGTATGAAGATAAATCCATAGAGGGATTAAGCCGTTATGAAAATATACAGGAATTGTTAAACGGGATTAAAGAGTTTAACGAACGGGAAGATATTGAAGAAAAAGGGCTGGATGTTTTTATGCAGGATATTGCTCTGCTGACGAATGATGATAAGGATAAAAACCCTGATGCGGATACTGTTTCTTTAATGACCATCCACTCGGCGAAAGGTTTGGAGTTTGATCATGTGTTTGTAGTGGGACTGGAAGAAAACCTCTTCCCTTCACAAATGTCATTAACTTCACGTACCGACCTGGAGGAGGAAAGACGTTTGTTTTATGTGGCCATCACCCGGGCGGGCAAAAAGCTGACTTTATCTTATGCTACCTCCCGTTACCGCTGGGGAACTTTAACCAATTGCGAACCCAGCCGCTTTATTGAGGAAATTGATGCGCAATATTTAGAGCTTGATTTTAAAACCCCGGCAAAAAGCACAGGTATTTTTTCTTTTGATGATGAGCGTTCGGCATGGCAGCAGAAGGAAACCTTTACCAAGCCGAAACAGGCGGTAATACCTAAAACTTCTTCTATTTTAGCCAAAGCCCACATCCCGAGTGAAGGTTATGCCCCTTCGGATACTTCAAACCTACAGGTAGGTATGGAAGTGGAGCATGAGCGTTTTGGCTATGGCAAAGTAATTAATCTGGAAGGGACAAAACCAGATATAAAAGCAACCATCTTTTTTAAAGAATTAGGCCAGAAACAACTCTTGCTTAAATTCGCCAAGCTGCGGATAATTTGATAATAGAATAATTCTTAATTGTACATATCCCTAATGTATATGAACAGAAATGAATACTATGCATTATACTAATTAAGTACCGGGGAAACAATTTATTTAAAATTGATTGGTTATTATTAGGATAGAAACAATAGTTGTTTATTTTTGCTACACTGAAATAATTTAAAATAAAACCTGAATAACCCTTTACTGCTCTAAAACCCCTTATTTTAGCAGTGTTAATTAAAAAACAAACAATGACATTTGATTATAATACCACCAGGAAAAAGCTAATTCTTGCCGAATACGGACGTAATGTGCAGAATATGGTTAAGTATATTGTAGAACTTCCTACCAAAGATGAACGCAACCGTTACGCCCAGGTTGTAATCGACCTGATGGGCTTTCTAAATCCGCATTTACGTGATGTGGCCGATTTTAAACATAAATTATGGGATCACCTGCACATTATTTCTGATTTTAAGATTGATGTGGATTCTCCCTACCCGAAACCATCTGAGGATGCCATCCGTTTTAAACCCACCGCGTTGGCTTATCCGCAACAGCGTATTAAATATAAACACTATGGTAAAACCGTAGAGCTGATGATCACTAAAGCAAAAAAGCTGGAAGAACCTGAACGTAAAAAACACATGGTACAATCCATTGCCAATTTTATGAAAATGGCTTATGTTACCTGGAATAAAGATTCAGTTGCTGATGAAACCATTATTAAAGATCTCAGGGAAATGTCTGACGGCATATTACAGCTGGAAGAAAATGTAAACCTTCAGCGTGTGGAATACCGCCAGCCCAGTACCACCAATAAGCCGCGAAGCAGTAATAGTAATCAAACTAAAGGCCGCAGCAATAATAATACTAACCGGAATACCCCGGGCAATAACCGCCAAAGAAGTAATAATAATGGCGGGAAACGCTACTAGCATAGTTTATTCACGCAAAGCTCGCAAAGATTATGGCGCAAAGTTCGCGGAGTACATCATTTCCCTTTGCGTATCTTAGCGTGTTTTTTATTTTGCGGGCTTTGCGTGAAAGCTAAGAGATGACAGAAAATGAACTTTCTTATAAAATAATTGGCGCAGCTATAGCGCTTCATAAAATCACAGGTCCCGGACTTTTAGAATCAGCCTATGAAAATGCTTTAGCTTATGATTTGAGGGAAATGGGATTTGATGTTAAACAGCAATTACCTATGCCATTTATTTACAAAGAAGTGAAAATGGAAATAGGATACAGAATAGATATGCTGATTGAAAATAAAGTTATTCTGGAAATAAAGTCTCTTGAAAATCTGGCTCCTGTACATTATGCACAGTTATTAACCTATCTTAAACTTTCAGGAATAAAACTTGGATTACTGATCAACTTTAATGATAAAGTACTGAAAAATAGCATTCATAGAATTGTAAATAACTTATAAAATCATACGTAAACAAAACCTTATACTATAAAAAAGAATGAACGCATTTGAAATTGTTGGCGGCAAACCGTTAAAAGGTGAAATCATCCCGCAAGGGGCAAAAAATGAAGCTTTGCAGATCATATCCGCCGTATTACTTAGTGCCGAAAAAATAACGATCAGCAATATTCCTGATATAAAAGATGTGAATAAACTGATTGAACTGGTTGGAGATCTGGGTGTACAGGTTGAGCGGATCAATAAAGATACATACACTTTTGAGGCAAAAGATATCAATTTAGACTTTTTCAGGTCGGAAACATTTAAAACCAAGGGAGGTAGTTTAAGGGGTTCTATTATGATCGTTGGGCCTTTATTGGCCCGTTTTGGTAAAGCGGCAATTCCAAAACCGGGAGGCGATAAAATTGGTCGCCGAAGGTTAGATACACACTTCATAGGGTTTGAAAAATTAGGGGCAAAGTTTAATTATGATAGTAAAACCAATTTCTTTAATGTAGATGCCAGTAATTTAAAAGGCGCTTATATTCTACTGGATGAAGCCTCTGTAACCGGTACTGCCAACGTAGTAATGGCCGCTGTTCTGGCAAAAGGCACAACTACTATTTATAATGCCGCCTGCGAACCCTATTTACAGCAGTTATGTAAAATGCTGAACAGAATGGGCGCTAAGATATCGGGCATTGGCTCCAACCTGTTAACTATAGAAGGTGTAAAGAACCTTGGAGGAACTGAGCATCGTTTATTACCGGATATGATTGAGATTGGCTCTTTTATTGGTTTAGCCGCCATGACCGAGTCTGAAATCACCATTAAAGATGTGAAGTTCCAGGAATTAGGCATGATACCGGATGTTTTCAGAAGGCTGGGTATTCAGTTTGAATTACGAGGGGATGATATTTTTATTCCTTCTCAAAAACATTATGAAATTGATACGTTTATAGATGGATCGATCATGACCATTGCCGATTCACCATGGCCAGGCTTTACGCCCGATCTGCTGAGTATTATGTTAGTAGTAGCCACGCAGGCTAAGGGCAATGTGCTCATCCATCAGAAAATGTTTGAGAGCCGCTTGTTTTTTGTTGATAAGCTGATTGATATGGGCGCACAGATCATATTATGTGACCCGCACCGTGCAACGGTAATC
>JBASZP010000257.1:0-3428 GCA_049660965.1 Daejeonella sp.
ACTGAAACATAAAGCCGACAGCATTGCCAGTAACGTTACACGCGATATGGACGCGTTTAATACCCGCGGAGTAACTGCCGATACGATATCACAATTTCAGGAAAACATTGCTTTATTTGATAGCATGCCCGATGAGGTAGAGGTGCAGGGAGACGCGTCAATAGCTACCGAATTAAAAGACGAACAAGCCGAAGCGTTGCGGGTACATATCAGGACCATCCGTACGATGGCCGGTAACGTATGGCATAAAGACAGCGCCATTTACCGCAGTTTTGGCTTTGAAGGGATGGATGAGATGAACGATGAACGGCTGTACCGTTTGGGCAAGCGGGTAACCCGTGTAGCTACTGCCCGGCTTACCGATTTATCTGGCCAGGGACTTACCGCTACCATGATTAACAACCTGCTTATTAGCTGCACTAATTTTGATGCGGCCATTGATAACCAGGAGGCGGCCGAAAGCAACCGCGACATAAAAACCCAGGCACGTATAGAGAGCGGAAACCTGGTATATAAAGACCTGATACGCTTAAGCAATACCGGTAAAGACCTGTGGGCAGCTACAAACGAGGCAAAATATAACGATTATGTGATATACGATACTCCTGGCGACCCGCCGGCCAATGAACCTTTAGTTCCCTAACAAATATTGCAAGGTTACAGGGCTATCGGTACCAAAAGGTAAGGGTATTAATTTTCATATATTTCTGGGAGTGTTCTAAGTTTATCAATAAGATCAGGCAATACTTTCAGAGGAATCAGGCCTCTTTCATCATTCGATTACTGGCTTATAAAGAACTGCCACGAAGTCTCAAAGACTCTAAGAAACATAAAGAAAAACCTTTGTGCTTTCGTGTCTTGGTGGCAAAAAAAAGAATGATGAAAGGGGTATGTTAAAACTTAGCGGTAAAACGAACATTTAACTGCCGTAAAGTCAAATAATTTGGCACCGCGTACTGATTATTGTTTACATCATTTACCCAGAGATAAGAAACGGTATTATTAATATCAAAAAGGTTAAATATCTCCACATAAGCAGTTAAAGACTTAAAATATTTCTTCAGGAAAACTGATTGACGTTTATTATCCGGATCAATAAAATCTTTAGAGAAACCTATATCAACCCTTTTATAGGGCGGAATTTTATAAACATCCTGGTAACGTTCCGCTTTTGGCGGACCAACGGGTAAAGCTGAACCATAAAGCAGGTTTAAATGGACTTTATAGGTAGGGCTTTTTAATAAACGGTCCTGAAAAAAAACAGAAAAATTAATACGCTGGTCGGAAGGACGATTTAAATACCCCGGCTCAACTTTCATTGAATTTCCGTTCGCGTCTTCAGTAAAATAAAAATCACCTTTAACATCTTCCGCGGTTTTCATGAAAGATAAACGAAAAGACGATTCCAGATCTTTTGCGAATTTCCCGCTCAAACTAAAATCCGCACCTGTTGCATAACCCTTTGATTCCTGGTCAGCAAAATAACGAATTCGAAGATTTTCCAGTTTATAAGGGGTAAGCCGGTTTAACAATTTATAATACAGTTCCGAGGTAAATTTCAGCTTTGTTTTTAAACCTTCAAAAATATAATCTGCACCCGATAAAAAATGAATGGATCGCTGTGATTTAGCATTGAAATTTAGTGAACCGTCAAAATTACGAAGTTCACGGTAAAATGGCTGTTGATTGTATGAACCCATAGAAAAACGAAGGAGTAAATCCTTAGTTAATGTCGGGCGATAAGCCAAAGATACCCTTGGGCTAAATAAGGTTTCATTAGTAAAAGAATTATAATAACCACGTAAACCGGCAAAAAGAGTGATAAGGGGAGAAATTCCAAAAGTATTTTGTGCAAATCCGCTTAAGCGGGATGTCTTTACAAAATTCTTAGCATTGATCACATCCGTTAATAACAACTCATCATCATCATTAGGCAACGTATATCCGGCGGAATCTATAACTGAGAATTCATTCAATTTATCCGAAATTTCATCATACTGAAAACGCAAACCACTTTCAAAATATGATTTGTAAAATTGTTTAGAAACCCGCAATTCTGTACTGTAAATGGCAGATTGAAGTTTATTGCGGGCATAATCCAAGCCTGATCCTATTCCCCTGCTTGCCCTTACTTTTCCAAAGTCAGGGTTACCCAAATCTGTTTCCAGCTCATCAAATATGTATCGTCCCTCAATATCCATATTTTCCTGCTCTGTTATTTTAAAAACAGAATTAATCCATTTAAAGTTCATCGTGTTAGAAGGTTTAAAAACCATGGTGTAAGCGCCCATCATACTTTGATACCTGTCTTTTTCTTTTCCTTCGTAATTAACAGTAAGTCTTAAAACTTCGGCAAAAGTTCCAAATTTAGTTTCGCGGTTTTGAGGAATTAACGTAAAATTATTCAGATTGTAATTTCCAAAAAGGGAGAAACTTAGTTTAGAATTAATATCCTGATGATAAAGAATTTGGTAATCAGAAAAATTCGGATGATATCGCCCTTTTACATCTTGTGTATTTAATATATTCTGGTTCGATTTTAAGCGTACCCCTGCTAAGAGATAAGCGGTTTTGAAAGGCAGTTTTAAAGTAACAGCACCGCCCAGCAATCCTGCAGAAACCTTAACAGATAAACTATCGGGCCTTAAATACTTTACATCTAAAGCAGAAGATAGTTTATCCCCATAACGTGCTTCAAATCCCCCGGCAGAAAACTGGACCTGGTCGGTAAGTTCGGAATTGATAAAACTTAAACCTTCCTGCTGACCATTGCGAATAAGTAAGGGTCTATAAATTTCAATATCATTGATATAAACCAGATTTTCATCAAAATTACCGCCGCGAACAGAGTATTGTGAACTTAGCTCATTGTTTACAGCAACACCAGGCAAGGTTTTTAAAATAGATTCAAAATTACCAGATACAGAGGGTATGGATTGAGATTTTGTTAGGTCAATAAGAGTTCCATTTGGTCTGTTAACACGATTTCCTTTAATATTCACTTCCTTAAGCGTAGTTAATTCCGGTATAAGGATTATATCCTGCTGGTAAGTTTGTTTTTCTGACAAATCAAGTTCAAGCGATATACTTTTATAACCAATACTGCTATATATAACAGTAATTAGCTTCGATTGAATATTCAGATTATAAGAACCGGAAGAATCTGTTTTTGTATAAATTTGTGCATTCTTTACCCTTACATTAACTCCTGCTATCCCCTCCCCCTTTTCAGAATGAATAATACCTGTAAGCACAGTTGTCTGGGCAGATGAAAACTCTGTAAATAGTAAGGATAAAAAACAAATTAAGAAATATTTTGATCTGTCTTTTACAGATAGGAAATCTGAACGATGAAATTGGAAATTATAATTTTTCAGGTCAGGCTTTTAATAAATCGGGTGTAACACTTTTTAAATCCGCAATTGCTT
>JBASZP010000258.1:0-3917 GCA_049660965.1 Daejeonella sp.
GACAATATTTATGCTTTAAACCTGCAAACCCAACAAATCAACCAGCTTACTTCTTCAAAATATGGGGCGTATAATCCTAGTATAGATACTGTAAATAAAAAACTTTTATTCAACAACTATCAGCTTAATGGCTATGATATTGCTTCCATACCTTTCCCAAATGAGGCGAATACCTTATCAGGAAAACAAAAAGACACATTTATTAATTATGCCCGGCCTCTAATTGCCCAGGAATCCAATGGAAATGTTTTCGATTCTGTTAGCACTTTAAAATTCCCTGCAAAACCTTATAAAGAATTTAGTCATTTGTTTTATTTCCATAGCCTCTCACCTATTTTAGAAGAAAATGACTTTAATGATGACTTGAATATGGGATTACAAATCCGGTCAAATAACAAGTTAAACACCTTAGATTTTTATGCAGGTTATCAATATAACAATGGTCTTAATCGCAGCGAATACCTTGCAGGGTTTACCTATAAGCGTTTTTTACCTGTTTTCGATGTAAAGTACATTAACCGGGCCAGGTTAGCCACCGCCCGGCTGATTACAGGAAATGAAATAACACTCATTCCGGTTAACTGGCGTGAAAACCTGACGAAATTTGAGATAAGCATACCTCTTACTTTCAATCAATTAAATATGAACTACAACCTGGACTTTACAGCATCAACCAGTTACACTTCCCGTTATGAAATTCAAAACAGGCCTTTAAATTTTATCAGCACATTAAAATTTCCCCTGCTTTATGAAGTGTATTTTAGCCGGAATAATTCTCAAAGCGCCCGTGATCTGGCGCCGCGTTGGGGACAAAGCTTCGCCTTATCTTACCAGAACCTTGCTTTTGAAAATCAGTTAAAAGGAGATATTCTTTTAATAAGAACATCATTCTTTCTTCCCGGCTTATTAAAAAACCATTCTACACAGGCCAGGTTTAACTACCAAAATAACAGCGGTATTTATGCTTTTAATATTGATATACCAAGAATAAGCGGATATGCTAATCTATCTCAACCAAAAGAGTTAAACAATACCTTATTGCTAAACTACCGTTTTCCATTACTCTACCCCGACCTGGAAATTGGGCCTTTGGCTTATATCAAACGGATAAGAGGAGGCTTTTTTGCTGATTTTGAAAATGTGGGAAAAGAAAATCCTTTTACACCCAGAACTTATGGCCTGTCCTTATATGCCGATATGAATTTACTGCGTTTTTATCTCCCTAATTTTGAGATTGGCGGTAAATTGATATTTATTAATGAAAAACCAGTACAAAACCCGATATTCGAATTCGGGTTTAATTATAATTACTAATAATGAGCGCAAAAACCATTTTTATTATAGTCGTTGCCGTTTTGGTCACTATTATTTTGATGAAGAATACAGATGAAGTTAATTTCTGGATCTTTGGAGAAGCCAGCATCCCTAAATTAGCCGTTTTGGGAGTGATGTTTGGCCTCGGCCTTATCTCAGGGTTTTTATTAGGACGCCCGCGAAAAAAACCAGCTATAAGTACCGATAGTACAGATTATGAACAAGAACAGCATTCAACTGCCAGGCCCGGTGATTTAAGCAATGAGGATCGGGAATATATTAACTAAAAATTCTTAATAATTTAAAGTTATACTGAGATTTAATGTATTATGCGATTGAATTTTATAGAGTCTCGCTTAATTAAAATTGGAATCAATGATTTTACGCCTGTCCGCTCTATGCCGCGGGGGCATGTTACTTTTTCCTTGATGAAAAAGTAACCAAAAAATCAAGACAGAACGAAGCTTCCCCACACAGGCCATACTCCTGGCCCGCCGTTCTGTCTTCCCCAACCTTTTAATGCCATTAGATTAATTGCATAACACTTAATTAAACGCCATAAAAAACCCGGTTATCCTTCTCAAGTTCAGGCAAAACAACTTCTTGTTTAAAAATAGCGTAAACAGCAGATCCGCTTCCGCTCATGGATGCGTAAATAGCACCCGCCTGGTACAAACCTGATTTGATAGCAGCAATTTGCGGATGAATTTCAAAAACAGAGCTTTCAAAATCATTTGTTATTTCATCTTTCCAGCTTTCAACGGGCAGATTAACCAGATCATACAAAGATGGATTTGAATTAGAGGGCTTCACATCCCTGTAGGCCTGCTCAGTTGAAACCTGTACACCAGGCATAAGCACAACTATAAAATAAGGGCTTAAATCCAGTTTGATGCTTTTAAACCTATCCCCTTTTTCAAAAGCATAAACAGGTTTATTCTTAATAAAAAAAGCACAATCAGCGCCTAATTGCCGGGCATAGCCTTCTAGTTGCTCAAGGCCCAGACCTAAAGTAAACTGATCATTAAGCAATTTAATACAAAAAGCAGCATCCGCGGATCCACCGCCCAAACCAGCGCCAATAGGAATATGTTTATGTAAATGAATATGAACCGGCGGCAAATCAGCATCCTTAGCCAAGAGCTTGTAAGCCTTTAAACACAAATTATCATCTCCCTTTCCCGGAATAGCTGATCCCGATGAAGTAAACTTCAGTTCATCAGCTTCAATAATTTCCAGTGCATCATTTATTCCGACAGGATAAAATACAGTTTCCAGGTTATGATAAGCATCATTCCTGCGGTTTAATATATTTAAACCGATATTGATCTTGGCATTGGGGAAAGTGATCATCTTGTAAACATCTGCCGATTTTTGCACAATAATAGGAAAGCAAAATAACATTTATTTCCTTTGCGATGGAAAAAGGGTTTAAATCCTTTGTTTTCACCAGACCATTTAATTTAAGCAGCTAAAAATGAAACAATACCAGGACCTGATGCAACACGTGCTAAATAACGGCATCCAGAAACATGACCGTACCGGCACGGGCACCATCAGCGTATTTGGCTACCAGATGCGCTTTAACCTGCAGGAAGGTTTTCCATTAGTAACCACTAAAAAAGTTCATTTACGTTCCATTATTCATGAATTGATCTGGTTTTTAAAAGGCGATACCAATATAAAATACCTGAAAGATAACGGGGTAAGCATTTGGGATGACTGGGCTGATGAACAGGGCGAATTAGGGCCTGTTTATGGTTCGCAATGGCGCTCATGGCCCAAGCCCGACGGAACCTCCATTGACCAGATCAGCCAGGTGGTCAGCCAGATCAAAAATAACCCGGATTCCAGGCGCTTAATTGTTTCCGCATGGAATGTGGCCGAAATCGAGAATATGGCCCTGCCCCCATGCCATAGCTTTTTTCAGTTCTATGTGGCCGAAGGTAAATTAAGCTGCCAGCTTTACCAGCGCAGTGCCGACATCTTTTTAGGCGTTCCCTTTAATATTGCATCCTATGCCCTGCTTACCTTAATGATGGCACAGGTTTGCGGTCTGCAGCCCGGCGATTTTATACATACTTTAGGCGATGCGCATTTATATAACAACCACCTCGAACAAACCAGGCTGCAATTAAGCCGTGAACCTAAAAACCTGCCCACCTTAAAACTAAATCCCGAAGTAAAAAGTCTGTTCGATTTTAAATTTGATGATTTTACACTGGAAAACTACGAGCCGCACCCGCATATTAAAGCGCCGGTAGCGGTTTAAAATTAGCTAAAGAAAGACAAAAGAGTTTCTTTTTGATGAATACAAAAGATCAGCAATTAATCACATTTAGTGTTCCCTGATAAATTTTATGGAATATAATTCGAATATCATTAATTATCATTATTATCAAAAGTTCATATTAGCCTTTAAAAAACTTACTATATGTTTGTGTTAAGCATTAAACAATATCAACCAGACAGCAGAAGACTATGCTAAACCTCTACCCCCGCCTGTTCCGTTTAGTGTTGTTGCTATTTGGATTGCTGTCTGCGAAGTTTAGCCATTCCCAGCAGGTTTTCCCTGTATTGTCCACCCTGCAGATCAACCCGCC
>JBASZP010000259.1:0-1910 GCA_049660965.1 Daejeonella sp.
CTTTAACCGCCTGGTCGCGAAAGGAAAGTCAAAGAAGCTAGCACTAATAGCAGTCGCCAACAAGTTGCTTAAGCAGGCTTTTGCTATAGCTAAGTCAGAAACATTTTATCAAGAGAATCACATGGGGTTAATGGTCGAAGTAGCACCTAACTAAACAAATATTTCCGCTTGCTTTTTACCACAGTTCATTGTTGTGCGTAGTAATTTTTCACTCACACATTAATAATCAAAGTCCATAATGTCACAATAAAAAATAAAAGTTGTAATGAGAACAGAATCCATGTCAATGTCCCCAGAAAATTTGTCCACCATTTTAATCGCCAACCTTTATTCTTCAAGTCATCTAGTTTTGACGATTTCTTGTCCTCGTATTTTATCTTTTTATTTAGTTCATAAATTCGTCTCCGTGTTTTAACGGTGTCCTTTGTAACTCGAAAATCAAACAGTCTTGATATGAGTGCTAAAATTCCAATCGTTGTCGAGATCGCCAATAGAAACAATACAGTCCTAGACAATGAGTAACACCATAGTGTCTTGTCTTTAAAAAAGTCCTTGTCTTGATTTGCAATAATAAATCCTGAAATTGCAATTGTGATAGTGAAAAGAAGGTTTATTAGAAAAGTCAAAAGGTCAATTTGTCGACCATGCCATCTATTGAATCGCTCCTTATAGTCCCTTATTCGTGCCTTTTCTTCGTCCGAAAGTTCACTTTTCATTTTGTCACCAAAATATTTATACTCAATCTTCATTAAAATATTACGCACAACGGGCTATAACCAGTGGCGACTTTTGAAAACTTAATTGTCCACCGTGACAAAACGTAATAGCGAAGATAAAACTTTATACTTACACGTCAACACCGCCATTGGTTATAGCTGCTGTTGTGTGCTGGCTGGCAATTCAGAAATTGCCCTGAATACAGTATTTGATTATTCATAGAAAAAAGAATAAATATTTGCATCACTAAAAAATAACTTGATTTAGTAAAGCCACCGTAAATAGACTCAGGAGAAACCATCCAATGAATCCTTGAATAATTGTCACATAGCGGGCCAAACCCTTAGTAGGTATTTCACCGAAACCCAATGTAACAAAGGAGTTTAGACTTAATGTTAGTGCGTTAAGTAGACTAATGAAAAAACCAAACAATAGCCTTAAGAATGGTTTAAAATATCCGTGCTCATTCTTTTCAATAAACAACTTGAAATCATTGACAAGTCGTGATTTTGATGTTATGTCCCAAGTGGATGGAAAGAAAAAGTAAAAAACCGCAAACATAATAAGTAACCAAACTGAAATAATTAGTGCCTTTGCTGGATCCGTTCCAAAGGCCGTATAGAATTTAAGCAACTTGTTAAGTTTAATTTGGAAGTACGTATTAAAATTTGGATTTTCTTTATACTCATAAGTCAATCTAAGGGTTTCTAAATCCTTGATTTCTACAAAGACTTGATTCGCGGATCTGATATCACCATTTATCTTATATGCGTCATAGTACTTTTTGTAAAACTTCACCAGGTCCTTGTATGCTATTAAGTTACCAACTTGGTCCTCTGTCGTTCCCGTGTAAAATCCATGTTTTGAACCAAAGTTTCCGTATTCCTGGGTTCTTAGACCCGTATTACTAGTAGAAATATCATTCCAGTAAATTGTATTATCTCCATCAGGTATTTTGAATGGATCAAATCCAAGTGTTATAAACTTATTGTCGTATATTTTGAGAGCATCCAAATAGAGGCCTAAACTAAGGCCACAGGAACACTAAAGTCATTATTCGTTAGCTCAAAATCCTTGGCTTCCGTGTCAAATCTAATTTGAAAGACTTTTAGGAAAAACAAACTATCATTGCTTTGTATTTGATCAATATTTGAACGAACCTGATTTCCTTTAATATAGTTTGACTTGGCCTT
>JBASZP010000260.1:0-5930 GCA_049660965.1 Daejeonella sp.
GTGCATCTCCGTGGTTCCAGCCGTAATTAGATTGATAATGATTTTTCATTTCTTTGGACAGGAGGGGTTCCTCATTCAGATCAAACTCAAACCCTTTGATGGTGTAACCGGGCATTACTTCCTGCCACCTTTGCAAGGCAGTTTTGTCTTCTTCTATTTTAAATAGCGGGACATAGACTGTTTTATTAATAATTATCGCATTGACGTAAGCGGCTAAGCGTTCATTTTTATATCGTTTGGTTTGCATGCGCAGTATGGTATAAGGCCGCCCATAAGGGGATTTTAGCCTGGATAGTTCGTTTTGAATGATATCCTGATAGATTTTATATAATTCATGGTCTTTCGGGGGCTCCATGACAAGAATGCGTTCCTCGTCTAATAATTTCATGTAACAGTCTATATGCTGGATGCCTTCTTTTTCAAAGTTAGAGAGGATGTTATATTGTTTAATGCCTAACAGGGCTTTATTCAGCTTTAAAAATTTCTCATCGGAGATGCCATAAAACCTGTTCTCATTGGTAAGAATGCAGGTTGAAAAAGAGGTACCCAGGCCATCAGTTAAAACATTGCCGCCGGTATTAATAAAGGGAAGGTCTAATACCTCCAGGTTTAATTGTTTCCCAATAAAAACGGTTACCTGATCATCTGTTTGGGTTTTAATAACTTTGTTGTCCCTAACCTGATCCCAAAAGGTCAGGGTATCTGTACATGTATTTGAGGTAGCGGGGGTAGAATAAATATATTTACCATCAGCCAGCTTCATTTTTTTATCAGGAGAAAAAACGGCCCCCGGCCCCCAGTCTCTAACCCACCAGGCATCTATACCCTGCGGGGCGTAAATAAATTTTGTTTTCGCGGGCTCTATTCCCCACTTTTGATACCATTTTACAGCTTCATTTTTAGAGGTCTCATTCTCCACTAAAGTAACTAACAGCTGGTTATCTTTAGCCAGCTCAATAACCAGTTTGTGCGGAATGCTCAATGGCCAAACGATCATGGCGCCTAAAGCAGGCTCCCACTCTGCAGCCAAGCGGTTAGCATGAGATTGTGTATAAAAATTTGATGCTGAGATTGCCGCATTGTTTTTTGTGATTGTTGCACAGGAAAGGGCAAATAAAGAAACTAATACTATTACGGGTTTTGTAAAATTTATGGTCATAATAATCAGTTGATGGAGTGTATGCAGACACTTCTTAAGCCCATATATATGTGCCGGCATTGAGCTTTACTTTACAGGCATTTTATATTCAAAGCCAAATTCTCCTGCATAGTTTTCAAGCTTTCCAAGCCCAAGAGCCATTCTTCTCTTATTTACATTGCGTTCATCTTCTATTGGAGCAAAGTAAAATTTACCTGTAACCTCATCTCTATATACCTGGCTCCCATAAATTTGCTTTTTTCCTTGCCCTAAAGCAACCCGGTCTTCCAGTAAAGCTAAGTTTCTGCCTTGTGCTTTACCCTGTTTCACAGCTTCCCGCATTAGCGGCAGGTATTTTTCCCGGGTCTTCTGGTCTGAATGCTGGATAACTAAAAACAGACAACTATTCCCATTTTCACCTACTTCGTCTGTTCCAGGCCAGCCGTATTTATCTAAAACAGACTTTACTTTAATTATATTAATAGAGTCTTTGGCAGCTATTGTTTTCCATAATTCCTTGTTCTCTTTTGATTCTATTCCGTATTTCTCCTCAACGGAAGCAATCATGTGGCGATACTTCTGGTCTTCTGTTAAAATACTGTCCAGCTGTTCGGCAAGCAGTTTGTTATATTTAGAGCTAAGTTTAGGCTTGTTTTGTCCGCAAGAACTTGTGTATATACATACAAGGAAGAGTATAGTTAATTTTATAAATGTGCTGCTTTTTTTCACTCTTTTGGACTGTTTAAATTATGATGAGTGGGGATTGGTTAAACCTTTTATTCATGTTAATTTAACGGACAGGTTATGGTACGGTGATAACACCGACCATAGGTAAACGGGTTTTAAAAAAACTCTCCAAAATGCCATAGGATACCGGATGGGTCGTGTAAGAAACACTCTTTTCCCCAGCTTTCATGCCGGACGGGGCTTAATCTTACTCCTTTATATTTACCCGGTAAATCCAAAGCTAAAAGTTCATTCCAGTACTGTTCAGCATTTTCTACTTCTAAAAAGATCATCGTATTATCTACCCAATCTTTCACATAAGCATCCTGCAAATAGAAGCCTAATTCCTGCTTGGAGAAATAGGACATATCGGTCGACAAAACCTTTTCCTGAAATCCTAAGTCTTTATAAAAACTCCTGGACAAAGCGAAGTTTTCGGCGCCGATAAATGGTCTGATGGAATTAAGTTTTTTACTCATGTTAGTATGTTAAATTGTCCGAAAGCATTTTAAGTTCTTTTATCCTGTTTTCTGTTAATTCTTTCAGGCAATATAAATAGTTAATTGCTCGCAAATGGCAACCTCCGCAACCTTCATACTTGTCATAAATTATTGCACAGTGCTGGTCCCGAAAGCTTCGCCAGGTAGTCTGCATCTGTATAATTTTATACTCTAAACTATCAATATGATGTGTTTTCGCTTTTAAGAGTAAAGAGTCGTAAACAACCGTAAGTAAAGAATCGCTTTTTTGAAAAGCAAGATTAGCACAGACTCTATCTAAATCTGATGTGTTTTCGTTTAATGGATTATTACAGTCAACCTCATTTTTAGACTTTAAATATTCCTGATTCTTTATATGGTCAATATGTCCCTGGGAAAAGGATGTTGTCCAGGTAAAAATCAATAAAACTGCTGTTATTAGTTTGGTTCTCATAAAGTGTTTAATGTTAAGTTTCTTATAATATTTAAGCACACGTGGCACATGTGCGCCAGCACGGGGAATTAAGTTTTTTACTCATATTGTTAGTTTAAATTGTTGCTATGGTTGGAACATTGAAACCAAAAGTACGAGCTTAATACAGGAATTAAAAATCCTTTGTTTTATTACACCTGGATTGATTAAATCCCGATGAGCGGGGAAGTATCGAACTCAGAATGTTTTCTAATTATATAAACGATTAAACTCATATCTGTACGTCGTGGTTCTGGGTTGCTGCCAACGTTTCGCAGCTTGGTGTTGTGGTGGAAATCAGGGAACGTCAGCCCAGCCCCTACATAAAAGCTAAATTGGAAAACTGAACTTGAGCCTTTATCCGTCAGCCTACCCATAACACAAAACCCGTGTTGTGCGCTCCTGCTACTCGCAAGTAAGTTCTGTTGATTTTTGTTCGTTTGTTTAGTCTGTTACTTTCTCCATGCAGTATGGACAAGCAACCCAAAGTTTTTCAAGTTGGCTGAAACACTTTTTGCAAGTGATAACTTTTTCAACTACAGATTTTATTGGTATGCTTGTCCGAACAGTAAAAATGTCAGGGATTTCTTTTAAAAAACTTGATTCATTTCCTTTTTCCGTTATTAGAAAAAGTTTGTCTTTGGCTCTTGTAATGGCAACATAAAATAATCGTCTTTCTTCCTCTAAAAGCAAGTCGTGATTTGCTTTTTTGATAACTTGAAAGATTCTGTCTTCTAACCAAATGTCCGGGAATCCACCGTTTCCTTCTGACAAGCCAAGAATAAATACAACCTTTGCTTCAAGCCCTTTTGCTGCATGAATAGTTTTTCCTTGAACTTTTATTCCCTCGTTTTTGAAACGGAAGAAGTAAGGAGTAAACATTTTACTTCTTCGGTAGAGAAATAAAATATCATCGTTTGTTAGACCATCATCTAATAATTCTCTCACTTTGTCAAAACAGAATTGTATGTTTTCATCATCGCTACTGCCCGAATAGACAACAATTTTATGTTCTGATTTTTTTGATGAGTGAATTTCCTTTTCAACTTTGAATTTGTTGTGCTTGATTACTTCGTTACTTGCTCCAACAATGTTTTGAGTACTACGATAATTCAAATTGAGTTTAACAACTTTTGCGTTTGGAAAATGATTTTCAAAGTCAATAATGTAACTCACATTAGAACCTCTGAAACCGTAAATGCTTTGCCAATCATCACCAACACAAAATAGTTGTGTTTGGTCGGTAAGTAAAAGTTTGATTAACTCTACTTGCAAATTATTTACATCTTGAAACTCGTCAACTAAAATGTATTGGTATTTGCTTTTGTATTTATTGGATATGTCTTCGTGGTTTTGAAATAGGGAAGTACTTCGGGAAATCAAATCGTTGAAGTCAAGAAATGATTTGTCGGTACAGTAGTGAATATATTTTTCTACTATTGGAATTGCTAACTCGTAAAAATTTCTAACTCTTTCGTGTTGGTCCTGTCTTGCATCATACAAGACTTTTTTCAAGTCTGTGTTCTCAACTTTTATCATGTCGGTAATACGCATGATTTGAATAACAAAATCTTTTACATTCTCATGGTACCCGTTAAATTCTTCTTTGTAAGTGAGTGAAACTTTCTTGTGGTAGTTTGCTGGCAAGCGATTTTTTACAACGCTGTCCAATGTGTGATTGAACAAAGCAGAGTCTTTGGTCATGCTTTCAAAGGTCTTGACTAAAAGTAAATTCCCTTTTTGAAATTGTTCTTCCTTGTCTTTAGTTGAATAGCTTTTATCACTTACATGCTCAATGTAAAGGTTCGCTTCTGGAATATAAAAGTCAGGATGAAAAGCAAAGTCTTTAACATTCAACAGAGGTTCGTACTCATATTTTATACTGTGGCGGTAAAACCAATCGGCAATGAACTGCTCCGATTTTGAACGAACTTTCGTTCCATCAAGAGTGGTGAAATATTTGCCGTCTTTGGGTACATATTTTCCATCTGTTTTCTTGAGATGGATTTTGTCAATTACGTAATCTAAAATGTAGCGTTTGAGTTGAAGTAAAAAGTTGGTGTCTTCGCATTGTTCAATTAGAAGTTTATGGACTACTTCAAAAACTGTTTCGGGGGCAACATGCTTTGAAAGCTCATCTTCTTCATCTCGTTTTTCATCTCCTATAATTCTGAACTTGTTGTCAAACTCATTCACTCCATAATTACGCAAAATGCTATAACAAAAACTGTGAAATGTTCTAACTGTTAAACCATCAATCCATTTATATTTTTTTTGTTGATTGAATCTTTTTTTGTCTTTATCTGCTTTGCTTAAATGCTTATTAGACATCAGGGTTTCATATTGCCCTGTCGTTTCTGCCGAAATAATTAAGCGGTCAATCATTTCGTTTGTTGCATTTTTAGTAAATGTAATTGCAAGAATACTCGATGGGCTTACACCTTTTTCCTCAATCAGGTAAATGATTTTTTGTAGAAGAGTTTTCGTCTTGCCTGAACCTGCACCCGCCAAAATTAAAAGGCGCTTATCTTCACTAACAACGGCTTCGCTTTGCTTATCGTTAAGATTGCTTAAATCAATTTTAGTAGTTATCAAGTGAGTTAAAATTTGTTTATATAATATACTTTTAAATTAGGATTATTTACTCCAAAATCAGCAGGATTTTTACCCCAAGCTTTTGTTTCCCATATTAGTGCAAAGCTTTCCGTTTATTTCTTGTATATTTCTCAAAGTTAACAGGGGCATCAACGTATGACGCATAACTCAAATATAGACTCAAGTACCCAAAGTTCCAAACACAGGGGTAATATCCTATAAAGATCCTCTTATACTTACCACAACAGGAAACGGTATAATCCCACCTGGAAATCATAAAAACGCATCCGGAAATGGGATAAACGCATGCAGAAATGGTAAAAACGCATACAGAAATGATAAAAACGCACCTGGAAATGGTGCGGACCACTTAGAAATGATGCGGACCATCCGGAAAGGAGATAATCCTGGGTTTTTAGGGTGTAATGTGTACTTTCTTTAAGAACAGGCTGCTTTGGGCATAAAAAAACCTTCAACCAGCGGACTAATTGAAGGCTTGCGCTCTTTTTTAAGGGGGAAA
>JBASZP010000261.1:0-11320 GCA_049660965.1 Daejeonella sp.
TTGCATTTAACATAATTGTTTTCATAATTTTTAGTGTTTAGTAATGGTTTATCAGTTTTTTTAACTTTCGGTTGTTTTATTATACAATAATACGGCCATTTTAATGAATATCCTACCGCTTTTGTGAAATATTAGGCGTTGTCCTAGTAAAAGAAATAGAAGCGGGAGCTGATAAACTGACAGGTAGCACCTAAAAAAGCCTTGCTCTGAATACACTTATGATTGCTTAATTTTTAAACTAAATTTGAAATGGTTATGCTTACTTAAGAAGCGGATTTTAACCATCATTTCAAACTAAAAATTTAACTTATGGATACTATGCTGATACAACTTACCAACCAAAAGGCAGCAGGCCTTTTACATGAATTGGAAGAACTCAACTTAATTAAGGTTTTGGAAGAAAATAGTGTGCCCGCTACCACTAAACTTTCTGATAAATATAAAGGCATGATCAGCAAGGAAGAAGGGCAAAAACTAACTGACCATATTAAGCAAATGCGCAGCGGGTGGAACACTATTTAATAGATACCAATGTAGTTTCTGACTATTTTTCTGCTTCCCTGCCTGCTGCCGGTATGGCTTATACTCTATTTTAATTACCAATAATGAAACTCCTATCAAAAGACTGAAACTAATTAATCCGCATAAGCTGGTATAGATTTACCTGACCCTGTAATCTAAAACTAATAGGTAAGAAGTTAGAAGACCTGATCTATCAACATACCAAAGCAATCTATAAAATCCTTACTTTTGCGCCCAGATGATTGCGATAAATAACCTCACGTTCGAGATAGGTGCAAGGGCATTGTATGACGAAGCGAACTGGCACATAAAACCCGGAGAAAAAATTGGCCTGATTGGCGCTAACGGAACCGGGAAAACCACTCTTTTAAAAATTATTGTTGGCGATTACGCTCCCACCAGCGGAACCATTTCTATGGCTAAGGACCTGAAAATGGGTTACCTTAACCAGGACCTGCTTTCTTACCAGTCTGATAAAAGTATTTTGCATGTGGCGATGGAGGCTTTTGAGCGCCAGAACCAATTGCATACCGAAATAGAAACTATCCTTAAAAAGCTGGAAACTGAATATACAGATGACCTGATCAATAAGCTAAGTGATAAACAACTGGAGTTTGAGGCTTTAGACGGGTACAGCATAGAATACCGGGCACATGAAATTATGGCGGGTTTAGGTTTCAGCGAAACCGATACCCACCGTACCTTATCCGAGTTTTCGGGCGGCTGGCGTATGCGGGTAATGCTGGCCAGGATTCTGCTTCAAAGTCCGGATATTTTATTACTGGATGAGCCCACCAATCACCTGGATCTGCCTTCCATTAAATGGCTGGAAACATATCTGCAGGCTTTTGAAGGAGCTATTGTTATCGTTTCGCACGACCGGTATTTCCTGGATCGTGTAGTGAAGAAGATCGTAGAATCCCGTAAAGGCAAACTAATTCCTTATGCCGGGAATTATAGTTTTTATGTGGAGGAGAAAGGCTTGCGTGAAGAAATTCAAAGCGGACAGTATAAAAACCAGCAGGCTAAAATTAAGCAGGAGGAACGCTTAATTGAGCGTTTCAGGGCCAAAGCAAGCAAAGCGAAAATGGCCCAGTCGCGTATTAAGGCTTTAGAAAAAATGGAACGTGTGGATGATGTGGATGATGATAATCCTTCGGTAAACTTTAGCTTTAAGTTCAGCAAACAATCCGGCAGGCATGTGATCCGTATGGAAAACGTCACCAAAGCTTATCCCGGAGTTCCTATTTTAAAACAGGCAACAGCAACCATAGAAAAAGGGGATAAAATTGCTTTGATCGGCGCTAATGGCCGGGGTAAATCTACTGTTCTGCGCATTATTGCCGGTGCGGATAAAAAGTTTGATGGGATGTGTGAAACCGGCCATAATGTAACGCAAACCTTTTTTGCACAACATCAGCTGGAAGCCTTGCATCTGGAAAACGAAATTATCCGTGAATTGCAGGCTTTTGCACCAAAGCATACTGAAACTGAATTACGTTCTATTTTAGGCTGTTTCTTATTTACGGGTGATGATGCTTTTAAGAAGATCAAGGTACTGTCGGGTGGTGAAAAGTCACGTGTGGCTTTAGCCAAAGCATTAACAGCCGATGCCAATTTCTTAATCCTGGATGAGCCGACCAACCATTTGGATATCCAGTCGGTTAATATTTTAATACAGGCCTTAAAGCAGTTTGAAGGTACTTTTATTGTGGTATCGCATGACCGTTATTTGCTGGATAATGTGGCGAATAAGATCTGGTTTATTGAAGATCAGCACATAAAAGAATATCCCGGAACGTATGCGGAATACGAGGAATGGAATGCTAAACGGGCAATTAGCCCGAAAGCTGATGAACCTGTGCCTAAGAAAGAAGTAAAGGTTGAGGAAAAGCCAAAGGTTCAGGTCGCGGATAAGAATAATGAGCTTAAAAAGTTAAACCAGACCTTACAAAAGCTGGAAGATGAAATTGCCGAACTGGAAAGATCTGTAAAGGATGCAGAAGCTCAACTGGCCCGGGAAGAAATATACAGTGACGCAAATAAATTAGCTGAAGCAAACCAGCGTTACCAGCAATTAAGTCCGCGTTTATTAAAGGCCCAGGCTGAGTGGGAACGTTTGGCAGATGAAATTATGCAACTGGAATAACCAGGGTAGTTTAATGATTTAGCAAAATGAAAAAAATACTTCTTACATTATTATCACTGGTTTGTTTTACATTTTCTTATGTATATGCTCAAAGTAATGATGGGTCCGCCCGGCTTTTTCAATTTGAAAAAGGACAGGTTACTTATGTATTTGCAGATACAGCTAAAGTAAGACTGCAAGCAGGAATTACCGGTAAAGTAGCAGATACTTTAAAAGCTGGTGATGAAATCATGATTACAGATACTTCCGGCGTTTACACCCGGTTAGCCGGCAAAAATGCGCAGTGGTATAAGGTTTCTTATTTAAAAAATGGGAAGGAAAAGGAAGCATTTATTTGGGGCGCCCTGCTTTCTTTTTCTCCGCATAACAAAGGAAATATTAAATTTTTATATGGCATTGAAAAAACGGTATTTGTAAACACGGAGAAAGAACATAAAGAGGATGTATTTGCTTCTGTTAAAGTAATTCAGAATGATACACTAGTTTATAAAGCCCCATTTACTTTTGCAGGGTTTGATTTTTCCGTTTATCCTAAAGCACAGGTATTGGATAGTAAAGGACTTAAAAATATTGATTGTATTTTTCAATGCACATTTTCACTGATGGTTCCGCTTTATGATTTTTATTTTTTGTGGAATGGCAAATCATTATATGCCTTACCTGTATTAACTACATCAGGAGAGGAGGTTGACGAAGGTTATATAGGAATAGACGCCAGTTATATTTTTCCAACAGATGCGGGAGGAAAACCGGGGAATATTATTTTACAGAAAAAGGATTCAGATTTTGATAAAAATAATAAGATAAAAGTAACTAAAACCTATAAGTATTACACCTGGAACGGGCAAACATTAAAACTTGCTCCGGCCAAACGTAAATAGGTTTTATTTGTTGAATCTTTTATATACCAATTAACCCGTGTATCATGAAAAACCTCTTCCTTTTTATTGTGAGTTTTTTTGCCCTTTCATGTACGGCACAACGTGGTCAGCAATCACAAACCGAAAGTGGGACAACTGTCCCTTTGCGTTATGAAAATTATATTTATAGTCCGCAAATTAAAACGGTAGAGTTTTATAACCGTACAAAAGAGCAGTCCATTCCTGTTTATACATTAGGTAGTAATGACGATCTTCTATTAGGCTTTGATGATCTGAGTGCAGGCAGTCGTAATATTACTTATACCATAGAGCATTGTGATTCGGAATGGAACAGCAGTAATCTTTCCACTATTGATTACCTGGAAAGTTTTGCCGAAGACCGGATCACTGATTACCGGAACTCCTTTAATACCTTTCAAAAATATACGCATTATGAGCTCATTTTACCTAATCTAACCATCAGGCCTAAAATATCCGGTAATTATTTGTTAAAAGTTTATGAAGATAATGATCAGCGTAAACTGTTAATTACCAAACGTTTTTATGTGGTCAATCCGCTGGTAAGTATTGGCGCAGAAATCACCAGGTCGAATGATATTGCAGAACGGGATAAAAAACAGAAAGTGAACTTTACCGTTAGTCATCAGCAAATTAATATTGCTAATCCTTACCTGGATGTTAAAGCTGTTGTGATGCAAAACGGACGGTTTGATAATTTACAAATCAGTCAGCGCCCTACTTATGTTCGCCCGAACCAGTTAGTTTATAATGAAATAAACAGTTTTGATTTTTGGGGCGGAAACGAGTTCAGAAATTTTGATATCCGTAGTTTACGTTTCCAAACGGAACGTGTATCTAAAATATATCGTGATACGGTGAATACAGTTGTTTTAATTCCCGACAGAACCTGGGATCGGTTAAGTTATGCTTCTGATTTTGATGAGAACGGCGCTTTTTTTATCCGTAACCAGGATGGTCGTGATAACAGGACTGAAGCTGATTATGGCCATATTAATTTTTCCTTAACCGCTAAAAAGCCTTCATCAACAGGTGAGGCTTATCTTGTTGGGCAGTTTAATGATTATCGCCTGAGCGATGAATTTAAACTGATGTATGATGATATGCGGCAAAATTTCTATACCTCATTATACCTGAAACAGGGACTTTATGATTATCACTATGTGTGGTCAGAGGACGGAATTAACATTACGGATGCTATTGTTTTTGACGGATCGCATTTTGAAACAGAAAATAATTATCAGATATTCTTTTATTTCCGCAAACCAGGTTCCCGCTGGGAGGAGTTGGTTGGTTTTACTCAGATTAATTCGGTGAAACGGTGATCTTTTTTGATGGAAGATCAGAACTCTGATGAAGTTGATAGTTGGTAAGAAAAATATGATAATACGAGGCTAAATATGTATGCCTAAAAAAATGATCTATAAGGATTTCACTTTAAAAGCCAAAGTGACTAATCTGAATAACATTGAAAGACTTCTGGCTACTTATGGAGCTATATTTAAAGGTGTTGATCATCAAAGGGACATTTATTTTAACGCCGCTGTGGGCAAGTTAAAACTTCGGCAGGGAACAATTGAAAATTTAATTACACATTACGAAAGAATTGATGATAATGGGATTGAAAAAACAATTGTTTACCAATATGATCTAAATCCATCAGAAGAACAAAAAGCAGAACTATATCGTCAATATGATGTTATTGGCATCATTGAAAAAACAAGAAAGATTTATTTCATCAATAATGTGAAGATACATCTTGATACAACTCAACACAATGAAATTTTTATTGAACTAGAAGCTATTGATATTAATGATTCGATGGGAAGCGAAACATTAAGGACTCAATGCATGGAAATAAAAAGTAAACTTAATATTCCCGATTCGGATTTGATCAAAACAGGATATCTGAGATAAAGAAATTCGTTCCATCCTGATAAATTACCCCGATTTTTATCAAACTGACAGATTACTAATCACATTTAATCCTATACATCCAATGTTAAAACTAACATTACCTTTGTGATTATATGACCGTAATTTCAAAAAAAGCAAAAGAATCATTTATTGTAATGAACGAGCTGGTTCTTCCTAATGATACCAATACACTAAATAATTTAATGGGTGGCCGTTTGCTCCACTGGATGGATATCGCAGCCGCTATTTCTGCCCAAAAACATTGTAATCGTATTGTAGTAACCGCTTCAGTAGATAATGTATCCTTTCAACATGCCATAAAACTGGGCGATGTGGTAACTATTGAAGCTAAAGTGAGCCGGGCTTTTAATACTTCGGTTGAAGTGAGGCTGGATGTTTGGGCAGAAAATATTCCATCCGGATCACGCGTAAAATCTAATGAAGCTTATTACACTTTTGTAGCGCTGGACCAGAACGGAAAAACTATAGCTGTACCTGAATTAAAACCAGAAACTGAAGCAGAGCAAAAATTATTTGACGGCGCTTTACGCAGAAGACAATTACGTCTTATTCTGGGCGGGAAAATGAAACCTGCCGATGCGACAGAGTTAAAGGCTTTGTTCTTTAATGATGCGGAATAAGAATATTCATTTATAGAATTTATATTCTATCTCTTCATTTTATAAATTTAAAATGAGCAAAAAACAAATATTCTTTTTATGTATATCTATTTTCTTTATCTCAACATTAGGATATATTATCGGCCGCCTTTTATTTCCGCAAATAATAACTGATGATGCATGGGATTATTTTTTATGGATTTCAGGTTTAGCCTTTATTTACTTAACGGGATATGGAATATCAAAAATATCCTTAAAGTTCAGACGTATATTTAATGTATTAAGTGGATTTATTATAATAATTTTTGCCTCCTTTGGCATCTGGGGAATATTTTCTGAGCAAGGGAATAAAGTTTTTTCAGAAATGGCCGGGTTAATCCCATTTTATGTGCTAATCTTTGCCGGAATACTTGCACTTATATTTCTATTCATTAACGGAGTATGGTTCTTTAGAAAGAAAAACAGCTAATTTTTTAGACTTTATAAGTTTTTTTAATCTTAATTTATGATCTAAAAATTAAATATATCATTATTATATTTGAGTTTAACGCTTTCAATAAGCTATGCCGCCCAAACAAATATTTTGTGTAATCTCTGATCAAGTTGTCATCAATAAAATATATGAGATAAGAGGCAGTAAAATAATGCTTGACAGAGATATTGCGGATCTTTATGGGATAGAAACGAAGGTTTTAAAACAAGCAGTAAAAAGACATATTACCAGATTTCCGGAAGATTTTATGTTTGAGATGTCTAATGAAGAACTTAGTATTTGGAGGTCACAGATTGTGACCTCCAAATCTGATAAAAAAGGATTACGTTATAAGCCTTTTTGCTTTACAGAACATGGCATTTTAATGTTATCCAGCGTATTAAATAGTCAGCAAGCCATACAAGTGAATATTCAGGTGATTAGAATTTTCACAAGGCTAAAGCAAATGCTTAATAATCAAAATGAATTAAAAATAGAAATTGAGGAGATTAAAAAGAAATTAAATAGCCAGGATAAGAATATTGAAGTGGTTTTTAGCTACCTGGATGAATTGATTGATAAAAAGGGAAATCTTAAATCAAGAAAGCGCATTGGATATATGCCTGATGAGTTGTAGTTGATTAATTTAGAAGTTAATTTATGCGAAAATAAAACAAGTATTCAATATAGAACCCTTGGTTTATAATAGTTAATTGAACTAAATTTTATTGTTATCCTTTTATCAATTACTTCAAATTCAAAGTTAAAACCAATTAGACCAGATATCCAAATTCTGGAATGCAATATAATATAACCGTCTGCCCAAAAACAAGTTCTAAATTTCTCCGTCAATCGCTTGACAATTAAACTAATTAATCTATCTTTGCAATCCCTAATTTTCAGGGTCATAGTAAATTATTAACTAATTAAAATTCAAGCAAGTGAATACGTTAAGTTACAAAACTGTCTCCGCCAACAAAGCGACCGTCAACAAAGAATGGGTAGTTGTTGATGCTCAGGGCGAGATTTTGGGGCGCTTGTCTTCTAAAATCGCAATGATTATAAGAGGAAAAACCAAGCCATCGTACACCCCACACGTAGACTGCGGAGATAACGTTATTGTTATTAATGCAGACAAAATTAAACTGACCGGGAACAAATTCGCCGAAAAGCAATATGTTTCTTATACAGGTTATCCTGGTGGTCAGAAATTCATTTCTCCAAAAGAGTTAATGGCAAAGCATCCTACCCGCGTGGTAGAGAAAGCCGTACGTGGTATGTTACCTAAAAACAGCTTGGGCCGCACATTGTACAAAAACCTGTTTGTTTATGCAGGTACTGAACATCCGCATGCAGCTCAAAATCCTAAAACCATTAAACCGTAATTAAAAGAGAAATGTCAACTACAAACACTTCAGGAAGAAGAAAAACCGCGGTTGCCCGTATTTATTTAAAAGAAGGCAGCGGCAACATTACCGTTAACGGTAAAGATTACAAAGAGTATTTTCCAACATTGCCCTTACAATACATTGTTACCCAGTCAACAGAAGTTTCCGAATCAGCTGGGAAATTTGACGTAACCGTAAATGTTTCGGGTGGCGGTGTAACAGGACAGGCATCAGCCGTTCGTTTAGCAATTGCTAAAGCTATTGTTGAACTGGATCCGGAGAAAAAACCTTCATTGAGAGCCAAAGGCATTATGACCCGCGATGACCGTATGGTTGAGCGTAAAAAACCAGGTCGTAAAAAAGCCCGTAAGAAATTTCAATTTAGTAAACGTTAATCTCAGGAGGATCAGACAATGGCAAGAACAACATATCAGGATTTATTGGATGCAGGTGTACATTTTGGTCACCTTACCCGCAAATGGGATCCGAAAATGGCACCGTACATTTTCATGGAGCGTAACGGCATCCACATTATAGATTTAAATAAAACATTAACAAAATTAGAAGAAGCTGCTGCTGCGATCAAACAGATCGTTAAATCTGGCCGCAAGATCTTATTTGTTTCTACCAAGAAACAAGCTAAAGATATTGTTACCGAGCAGGCAAAATCTGTAAACATGCCTTACGTAACTGAACGTTGGTTAGGTGGTATGTTAACTAACTTTGCTACTGTGCGTAAGTCAATCAAAAAGATGTCTAACATTGATAAGATGACTAAGGACGGAACGTACGATGTATTATCTAAAAAAGAAAAGCTAATGATACAACGTGAGCGTATTAAATTAGAAGCCCTTTTAGGAGGAATAGCTGATTTAAACCGTTTACCGGCAGCATTATTTATTATTGATGTTAAGAAAGAACACATCTCTGTTGCTGAGGCGATGAAATTAAACATCCCCACTTTTGCAATGGTTGATACGAATTCAGATCCGTCAAATATCGATTTTCCTATTCCCGCTAATGATGATGCAACCAAATCAATTACCTTGATTATGGATGTAATTATGAAAGCAATTCACGAAGGGTTAGAAGAACGCAAACGTGAGAAAGAAGAAGAAGCTGATAAAGAAGCTGCATTAGCAAAAGCTAAAGTTGATACTGAAGGTAACGAAGAAGAACCAGCCGTAGCAAAACCTAAAGCTGAGCGTAAAGCTAAGGAAGAAAAAACTGACGAAGCTCCTGCTGCTCCCGCAAAACGTACCCGTAAGGTAACAACAGCAGAAGTAGAATCAGCTCCCGAAGCTGAAGAAGTAACGACTAAAAGCGAAGAATAAAACCCGGCCTAAAGGGTTTTTCGAAAATTAAAATACTTATTAAACCGCCACCTTCCCCCTTTCGGGGGATAGGAGGCTAAAAATTAAAAGAAAATGTCCACAGTACAAATTTCTGCCGCAGATGTAAACAAATTACGCCAGCAAACCGGTGCCGGTATGATGGATTGTAAAAAAGCATTAACCGAAGCAAACGGTGATTTTGAAGCCGCTATTGATTACCTCCGTAAAAAAGGTGCAAAAGTTGCAGCCAGTCGTCAGGATCGTGAATCTAATGAAGGTGTTGTCATTGCTAAAACTACAGCAGACGGAAAACGCGGTGTGATTGTAGAGTTTAATTGTGAAACAGATTTCGTAGCAAAAAATGCAGATTTCATTGCTTTTGCAAATAGCATTGCTGATCTGGCGATCGAAAAAAATCCATCTTCTGTTGAAGAACTAGTTGGTTTGGAGCTTAACGGAGCTAAATTATCTGATACTATTTTAGATCAAACCGGTAAAATTGGCGAAAAAGTTGGGGTTTCTAAATTTGAAACCGTTACCGGCGAAAAAGTAATTGCTTATATCCACGGTAATTACCGTTTAGGAGTATTAGTTGCACTAAGCGCAAATGCAGCAAATGCTGATGAAGCAGGAAGAGACGTAGCCATGCAAATTGCCGCTATGAATCCGGTAGCTATTGATAAAAATGATGTTGATTCAAAAACTATCGAAAAAGAATTAGAAATAGCTAAAGATGTAATTCGTGCAGAAGGCAAACCTGAAGAAATGGTTGAAAAGATTGCCGCGGGTAAATTGAATAAATTTTATAAGGACTCTACTTTATTAAACCAGGAGTTTGTTAAAGACTCATCCAAAACTGTTGCGCAGTTTTTAAATGATGTAGATAAAGGTTTAACCGTTACCGCCTTCAAGCGGGTTCAGTTAGGAGCTTAAGTAACTTAATCCCCGCCAAACCGGCGGGGATTTTTTTATGATCATTTTTCAAGAAGCTTAAGCTAAATATATTCTTTAATGAATGATAGAGGATGAAAACAGAGGAACCTAAATTCAAATGCGGAACAAAGAAAGCTATTAAAGAATTAGCTTCTGAACTGAATTTGCCCTATGACGAATATAGTCAAGACTGGTCCTATGAGATAGTTAAACCGGAAGATATTGAAAATACCTGGTGCACTATAATAAATTGACTGATGACGATAAGAAATTTGTTTTAATGCAAATGATCATTGAAACTACAAATGATCAAATGGATAATTCAGAATTTAACTCTTATTTGGAAAAAATAACAAAGAACCTGATCATGGATTTTAATATTCATGAGTATACTGTTTATTACTGGTGCTGTTTTAGTACTAAGAAATTAGAAGATCGTTTTGCTATTTCATCTTATATGAGAAAACTATGGAGCACAAAAAAGAAATAACGAAATTGATTTATTCTATAATTCTTTACCGTTATTCATAGGGCAATAGAAAATTTCACTTTAATAGGAGTTTAAGTAAAATATGCGGAAGATAACTTTAATCCAGCTTAAATTCAGTTGATGTATGGGATGCTATGAATATAAGTATCACATTTAAACAAGTTCTTCCAACCAAACTCATTCAAATGCCACACCTATTATATTAAGGGAATAAAAGTTAGCTTCCTTTCTTTACCAGGGCATAAGTTAAAGTAGGTTTACCACGTTCGCCGCCATCCTGCAAAATAAAACTGGTAAATTTAAGTTTATAGATATTCCCGGCTGCATCTTTAATTACGTAAAACCGGTCTGTTTTTACTCCTGGTAATGCACCATTTGGCCCTGAAGTAGCTCTCCACTTTGAACCTATGGCAGCTCTTTCGGTACTAAAAGTTACCTGGGCAATATTGCTTTCGCTGAAATTATCATAAGTTAGAGCATCATTAATTAAAACTTCTGCTATTTGAGCCCCTCCTAAATAATTGGTAAATACCAGGTCAGAAAACCCGTAAGGAATTACTGTTGCCCCATTGCTGGTATAATACATACTATAAGTC
>JBASZP010000262.1:0-10041 GCA_049660965.1 Daejeonella sp.
ATATTGCATGATTGCATGGAAAATGATATTAGAGTAATTACCGTAAAGGAAGGTTACGAATTAGGGAATAACATCAATTCAAAAGTATTGGCATTTGCTTTTGGACTTTCAGCAGAAATAGAACGCAATCTAATTTCTCAAAGGACAAAAGATGCACTAGCAAGAAAAAAATCTGAAGGTGTAATTTTAGGCCGTCCAAAAGGTAGCAAAACCCGAAAGCATAAGTTAAAAGACCGTGAACCTTATTTAAAATCGATGATTGAGAAAGGCTTTACTTATACTTTTATTGCAAAAAAATTAAATGTTCATAGAACAACTGTTTCTAGTTATTTAAAAAATTTGATCTAAATTTAGCTTCAAACAATAACCAAAGAAAAGAGTGTTTGAAACCCACAACAAGCGATACAAACAATTTGGCGAGACGAATATTTTAAATGGATATGTGATTTTGCTAGTATGTAGAACAATTGCAAACAATTTATATGAGTAATCAAAAGATAAAATTATTTGAAAGTAAAAAAGTACGTAGCCATTGGGATACAGAGAAAGAGATATGGTATTTTTCGATTATTGATGTAATAGAAATATTAACAGGAAGTAGTATTCCAAAAAGGTATTGGAGTGATTTAAAAAAGAAACTTGTTTCTGAAGGAAGTGAAGTGTACGAAAAAATCGTACGGTTGAAAATGGAAGCAGAAGACGGAAAAATGAGAGAAACAGATGTGGCTGATACCGCAACATTACTGCGTATTATCCAATCCATACCATCGCCCAAAGCCGAACCTTTTAAGCAATGGCTGGCAAAAGTAGGCTATGAACGGATGCAAGAAATAGCTGACCCAAGCCAAAGCATAGATAGGGCAAGGGAAAACTGGCAAAAACTTGGGCGTTCTGAAAAATGGATTCAGCAACGGATGACTGGGCAAGAAACCCGAAATAAGCTAACGGATTATTGGAAAGAAAGTGGAGTAGAGAAAGCAGATGAGTTTGCTTTACTAACAAATATTATTCATCAGGAATGGACAGGATTAACAGTTAAGAAACACAAAGATTTAAAGGGCTTAAAATCACAAAACCTGAGAGACCATATGAGCGAAGCCGAATTAATTTTTACTGCTTTAGCTGAATTATCAACACGCCAAATAGCTGAAACAGATAAAGCAAAAGGCTTACAAGAAAATGCAAAAGCAAGTAAAAAAGGAGGTAAAATAGCCAAAGATGCAAGATTGCAATTAGAACAGCAAACAGGTAAAAAAGTGGTAACTAAAGAAAGTTTTTTACCCCCAACAAAAGCTAAGAAAAAATTAAAATAATACTGATTTATACAAAAAGCTTTACTTGAAACTCCTATTTATAACCCAACAGACAGCGAAGCCCATAAAATTGCCACCTTAGTGGATAAAATAATTGAACAAAAAGCAGAAGGTAAAAACAACAAAGCAAACGAAACAAAAATTGATGAATTGGTTTACAAACTATACGACATAACAGCAGACGAACAAAAAATAATAGAAGGACAATGATTTTTGCATTTGAAAATTTAAAAGATTTTGATGAAAAGTTAGTTAAGGCTTGCGAACCTTATATTGACTTTATTTATTCATTTGAGGAAAGTTGTTATAATGGCAACAATTGCATTCTATCGTTGATAACAAAGATATTTATAAATTAAGGTTACATAAATTTGAAAATCTAAGACAAGGATTTATATGCACTGATTTTGAAGAAGCCAAATGGCTTTCAATGCTAATAGATGGCAATGATGCAGGTATTAAATTGAAGAAGGAAAATTTATGGTTAGAGAATTATTTATTGGAGCAAAAGGGAAATCATTTTTTAAATTTAATTGCATTACCAGTAAGCGAATATATTAAGCACTATGCAAACGATTTTGAAATGCTAAAACTTCTTGACTTTGGAGAAATATTTAGTTACAGGAATAAATGAGCCAACGCATTTGGTGGCACATTTGTATTTTTTGCAACCGCACAGACCTAAGTTTTTAAAAGAGCTTGTGAAGCCGACCCAAAAAGAAAAATTGAATTCAAAAAAATTCCCAACGCTTTTAAAAAATAAAAAATATGCAACCCACAGCCGACACTTAATGACACGACAACTGAATAACGCCAATGATTTACAAGCACGGTGGACAGAAACGCCAGCACCTAAAAGCGGCTTGGCAAAAGTGGTGGTTTCGTTCTCCGCAGACACATTTGTGGATAATCAAACATTGGTTCTCCGCATCAACATTTGTGCTAAAAATCCCACCCTTTTCGCCAAGCCGCAAAACGTTATTCTCAGCTTATAGATTAGTATATTATTTATCAGGTGTAAGAAGATTATCCTTAACTGTCATATCTATCGCATCCTTCACCTTATCTTTAATTAAAGCCAGATCTATTACTTCACGCATTTCTGTTACGTAATGGAAATTTAAATCTTTAATATAATCTTCTTTAATTTCTAAAATATCTTTCTGGTTAGATTTACATAGAATGATTTCTTTGATATTTGCCCGTTTAGCGGCTAATATCTTTTCTTTTATTCCTCCAACAGGTAAAACTTTTCCACGTAAGGTAATTTCACCGGTCATAGCTAAATTTGGTTTTACCTTACGTTGGGTAAAAGCAGAGGTTAAAGCGGTAAGCATGGTTACACCTGCTGATGGCCCGTCTTTAGGAGTAGCGCCTGCCGGAACATGGACATGTACATCCCATTGATCAAATAAACGATGGTCTATATTAAATTTAGCAGAATTAGCACGCAAATAAGCCATAGCAATAGTCGCTGATTCTTTCATCACATCGCCTAAATTTCCTGTTAAAGATAATTTTCCTTTTCCCGGGCTTAAGCTCGCTTCAATAAAAAGAATATCGCCGCCAACCTGTGTCCACGCCAAACCGGTAACTACACCGGCAACTTCATTACCTTCATATAAATCTTTATCATATACTGGCGCACCTAATATATTTTCAATATCGCTTTTAGTTAGGTTAGGATTATATTCTTCTTCCATGGCTATTTTGGTAGCAATACCGCGTATTAAAGAACCTATTTTCTTCTCCAAACCTCTTACACCCGATTCTCGTGTGTAATCTTCTATTACTTTTTCAATAATTGCCGGTTTTAAACTAACATCTTTAGATTTTAAACCATGTTGATCGAGTTGTTTGGGGTCTAAATGCCGTTTAGCTATTTCAATTTTTTCTTCAATGGTATAACCATTAACTTCAATAATCTCCATTCGGTCTAACAAGGCAGGTTGTATATTGCTTAACGAATTTGCTGTTGCAATAAACATCACGTTTGAAAGATCATAATCTACTTCTACATAATGGTCGTAAAAGGCATTATTTTGTTCGGGATCTAATACTTCTAAAAGCGCTGATGACGGATCGCCCCGGAAATC
This sequence comes from Daejeonella sp., assembly GCA_049660965.1. Taxonomy (GTDB): domain Bacteria; phylum Bacteroidota; class Bacteroidia; order Sphingobacteriales; family Sphingobacteriaceae; genus Daejeonella. The sequence continues at coordinate 3,410 of JBASZP010000262.1, forward strand.
ATTACCCACCTTATCAATTTCATCTAAAACAAAAACAGGATTTGATGTGCCTGATTTTTTGATGGATTGTATAATACGGCCAGGCATGGCGCCAATATAGGTTTTACGATGCCCGCGAATTTCAGCTTCATCACGAATACCACCTAAAGCCATTCGTACGTATTTTCTTCCTAATGCTTTGGCAATAGATTTTCCTAAGGATGTTTTACCAACTCCGGGAGGGCCAACCAAACATAAAATAGGAGATTTCATATTATGCTTTAACTTAAGCACAGCTAAATATTCTAAAATGCGCTTTTTTACTTTTTCTAAGCCATAATGGTCTTTTTCAAGTACTCTTTGCCCTCTTTTTAAATCAAAATTATCTTTTGTAAAATCATTCCAGGGTAAATCAAGCAATAATTCCAGGTAGTTAATTTGAACAGAGTAATCAGCGGCCGCAGGATTTATGCGGGCTAATTTTTCAATTTCTTTGTTGAAATGATCTGCAATTTCTTTGCTCCATTTCTTTTTTGAAGATCGTTGTCTTAAGTTTTCAATTTCAAGATCTGGCGTGTTTCCGCCTAACTCTTCCTGGATAGTTTTTAATTGCTGATTTAGAAAATAATCACGTTGTTGTTTATCTAAATCTACCCGCACTTTAGACTGGATTTGATTTTTCAATTCCTGCATTTGTAGCTCAACAGTGAGATGTTCCATCACCAATTTTGCACGATCGTGGAGGTTAGCGATTTCCAGCATCTGTTGTTTTGCAGATACATCGGCATTCATATTGGAGGAGATGAAATTGATCAGGAATGAAGGGCTTTCTATATTTTTAATGGCAATACCTGCTTCACTTGGAATATTGGGCGAAAGCTGGATAATTTGCATGGCCATCTCTTTAATGGAAGCCATGATCGCTTTAAATTCTTTATCCGCTTTCGGACGAACTTCCTCAAATTTTTGAATAGATGCTTTAATGTAAGGATCACTTTGTACCTCCTCATTTAAACGGAAACGTTGTTTACCCTGAATGATAACGGTAGTGTTTCCATCGGGCATTTGCAGCATTTTTATAATCAGGGCAACTGTTCCAACCTTATTTAACTGATCAAAGGTTGGATCTTCAATACCTATATTATTTTGAGAAACTACTCCAATGATACGATCCCCGCGATAAGCTTCTTTTATTAACTTAATGGATTTATCCCGTCCAACGGTTATAGGAATAACCACTCCGGGAAATAAAACTGTGTTACGCAAAGGTAAAATGGAAAGAATATCCGGTGTTTGCTCATTGTTCATTTCTTCTTCGTCCTCGCGGGACATTAAAGGAAAAAACTCAGTATCTTCATTTATTAGTGGTAGTGCTCTGTTAAAATCAAAATTGTCGTAATTACTCATCTATATTTTCCCCTACGTCATAATGACAGTATATTTTTTTAATTTATTATATTTATAGTATTAAAGCAAGTTTACAAGGTATGTGCCATTTAGTCATTAAGGGTAAAATAGGCAGTTGAAATCTATAAACCCGACAAATATGCGGTAATCAAATTAGAGTATGGCAATATTTGTCGCAATTTTATTTGTTTTCATTCTATGTATGGATTTTATTTGACAATTTACTAATTTAGGGTTATATATACTTTTAGGATTTAGGTAAATTTATTGAAAGTGGTAAAAATGCAATTATGATAAAACTTCAGTTGATTTTTAAAATCCAAAAAATACAGTATTCGAAATAATATAAAATTAACACCGTTATAAAAGAAACACTTACCTTCTGTTTTAAAATGCATATTATTAAAATAATATTAAGCTTTGTTTTATTATCTGTTGGTGTTGTAAATGCTCAAAATTCTTATCAAAAAATGGGGCAAAAAGCCTTAATTGACGGGAATTTTAAATTGGCAGTTACTAATTTGGAAAAAGCGATTGTTATAGATTCTAATAATGTAAGTACGCTATATATGCTTGGTTACTCTTATTACCATTCTTTAAACTATAAAAAAGCAGTTTCTGCATTTAACAAAGTTCTCGTATTAAAATCAGGGGAAGTAGCTGCTTATTATTACCGTGGGAAAGCCCAAAGTAATATGGCAAATGATATTAAGAGCCTGTCAAATTTTGAACGCGAAAAACTTTTATCTGCTTCTATAAAAGATTTTTCAACTGCCATTCAATTAAGTACGGAAGATATTAAACTTTACCAAAACCGCGGTCTTGCTTACCTTGATTATGGTATTTTAAAAGCACAAAAATTGCCGAAAGTTTATGATAAAAAGAAATCAGCCAATGCTTTTAAGCTATCTATTGAAGATTTTCAAAAGATTTTGGATTTTAATCCTGGAAGGAAAGACATTACTTCCAAATTGGAAACAGCAAAAGAATATTTGCGAAGTCTTAAATAAAACAGAAGAATTACTTTTCTGTAATTCGTTCAAATTTCCCAGTAATTTTATACTGATTAGTACCAATTAAAAGTACATGTTGAGATTTATCAATTAAATAACCCTCCTTAGTATCATAGTGTAAATTTTCAACAGATTGATAAAGACTATTATTTGTTCTGTTTTGTATTTCTAAATTTCTAATCTGTCCGTCCTCATTTTTTTGAATGTTAATTTTCCGCGTTCGTAAATTATTGTCAATAGCGATATAAGTTATTTGTTTAGCATTTTCAGTAATTTTATAACTCGCTGACCATGAAGGTTTATTAATATCCGACTCAATGAATAAATTCAATTCATTTTTCCAGTTTATGTTATCCGTTTTTTTAGTTTGTTGGATCTCATTTCTGGAAACCGTTTTTAAAACAATCGTTTTACTTTTTGTCAACCTCGAAATTTCCTGCTCGAAAAAGGATTTTAGATCAATATATTTCTTAGAGGATCTTTCTACTGGATTATTGCAGGAAACTAAAGTGACCAATAAAGCGCTTATCACTATATATTTCATGCTGAAACTAAAACATTTCCGTTCATTGTATCAGGTACGGGCAAATTCATTAATGTTAATATAGAGGGCGCTATATCCCCTAATTTGCCATCTTTAATATGATGAAAATCCTGATCAATTAAAATACACGGAACCAAATTTGTTGTATGAGCTGTATTTGGAGATCCATCACTGTTAACCATAAAATCTGCATTTCCATGATCGGCCAGAATAATGAAAGAATATCCGTTTACAATCCCACATTCCACTACTTTTTTTAAACAAGAATCAACAGTTTCCACAGCTTTTACAACTGCGTCAAAAACTCCTGTATGTCCAACCATATCCGGATTGGCAAAGTTTAAACAAACAAAATCCGGCCAGCCGGTTGAAAGCTCTTTGCAAATAGCATTAGCAATTTCCGGCGCACTCATCTCTGGTTTTAAGTCATAAGTGGCAACTTTTTGAGAAGGAATCATGATCCGTTTTTCATGATTAAATTCTTTTTCCCTGCCGCCCGAAAAGAAAAATGTAACATGTGGATATTTCTCCGTTTCTGCAATTCTGACCTGTTTTTTATTCTGTTTTTCTAACACTTCACCTAAAGTATTAGTCAAATCATCTTTTGTGAAAATGACTTGTACATTTTTAAAAGTATCATCATAATTAGTCATGGTGATATAATGTAGCCGCAAAGGCTCCATATTAAATTCAGGGAAAGCTTTTTGGCTTAGTGCGACAGTTATTTCCCGGCCTCGGTCTGTGCGGAAATTAAATGAGATAACTACATCGCCGGGATTAATTGTGCTGACTGGATTTCCAACCTCATCAACTTTAACAATCGGCTCAACAAACTCATCCGTAATCCCTGCCTCATAAGATGAACGGATAGCATCAGGAATACTTTTTGTCTTACGGCCAATTCCATGAATCATTAAATCATACGCTTTTTTTACACGTTCCCAGCGGTTATCCCTATCCATAGCATAATAACGCCCAATAGCAGATGCAACAATACCTGTTGAATGGTTTAAATGTTCTTCAAGCTGGTTTATAAATCCTAACCCTGAATTTGGGTCAGTATCCCGTCCATCTAAAAAAGCATGTATAAATACATTTTTCACTTCATTTTCTTTTGCAGCATCGCAAAGCCCTTTTAAATGATTAATATGTGAATGTACCCCGCCATCAGATACTAAACCAATAAAATGAACTTGCTTATTATTTTCTTTTGCATAGTCAAAAGCATTTTTTAATACCAGATTGTGAGATAATTCATGATCTTTAACCGCTTTATTAATCCGGCCTAATTCCTGGTAAACTACCCTGCCGGCACCCAGGTTCATGTGTCCAACCTCAGAATTTCCCATCTGTCCGGCAGGTAAACCTACTGCTTCGCCCGATGCTTCTAATTTGGAGTTAGGATAATTCGCAATTAAATAATTGAAAAAAGGAGTTTTTGCCTGACTGATCGCATCAGATTGATCATGTTTACCATATCCCCAGCCATCCAGGATAAGGAGTATTGCTTTTTTATTTTTCACACGCAAATATACAATGGTAATTGGTAACCAACATTATTTATATTAACCAAAATAGATTGGATTTTATGAATGAGAAATAAAGTGTAAGTACTTGAACACAGAATTTTTTATTTACTATAAAGCTTCATAGATTTGGGCGCCTTAAGGTTATAGATAATTATTCAAATTATATCAGTTTTTATTGCTTTATCTTAATAGACTAAACATATAGGTTAGGGCAGATTTAAGAATTATAGTTGTTCTTTATTATTAATCCTCCAAATATTAAAATGAATTTAGATACCAACTTCCTTAGATCATTTATTAAACAGGCACTTTTAGAAGATGTTGGCAGTGGCGATCATACTTCTTTAGCTACCATTCCAAAAGGGCAGCAGGGAAAAGCTAAGCTTTTAATTAAAGAAAATGGAGTTATAGCTGGCATTGAAGTAGCCTTAGAGATATTGAAAGAGATAGATCCGGGGCTTAAAGTAGAAATTCTGATCAAAGATGGGATAGATGTTCACAAGGGTGATATTGCCTTTTATGTTAGCGGAAGTGTTCATTCTATTTTAGTGGCCGAAAGATTAGTTTTAAATACTATGCAGCGCATGAGTGGTATTGCTACAAAAACCAAGCAAATAGTCAATTTACTTAAGGGCACAAATACAAAGGTTTTAGATACCCGAAAAACGACCCCAGGGATCCGCTATTTAGAAAAACTTGCTGTAAAAATAGGGGGAGGGGTAAACCATCGGTTCGGTCTATATGATATGATCCTGATTAAAGATAACCATGTAGATTATTCGGGAGGAATAGTTAAAGCCATTCAATCTGCCCAATCATATTTAAAGAATAATCAGCTAAATATTCCTATAGAAATTGAAGTACGTAGTTTAAATGAGTTGAATCAAGTGTTAAGTATTGGAGGTATCAACAGAATATTATTAGACAATTTTAATTATGCTCAGCTTAAAGAAGCTGTTATATTAATTAACGGTCAATTTACTACAGAAGCCTCTGGGGGCATAACGGAAGAAAATGTATTAGAATATGCAAAGTGTGGGGTTAACTATGTTTCTATGGGTGCTCTAACTCATTCTGTTAAAAGTATGGATATGAGCTTAAAAGCGGTAAAAGAGTAATAATAAAAGAATGAAGGTTGTACACCTCACTGTTTTTAGTAATATTGTGCTCTAATGATTTCAATTTATTCGATCTCAGCATTAATTGCAGCCTATCTTTTGGGTTCTATACCCGTTGCAGTTTGGATAGGGCAGGCATTTTATGGTATAGATGTAAGAGAGTATGGAAGTGGCAATGCCGGCGCTACCAATACATTCCGCGTATTGGGTAAAAAACCGGGTATTGTAGTAATGCTTTTTGATATTTTTAAAGGTTTTACGGCAACCAATTTAGCTTATCTCATTGGACTTTCTGTAACAGGTCCCCAACACTCCGTTCAATTTGTAAACTATCAGCTGGCATTGGGTATTACAGCCGTAATGGGCCATTTATTTCCTGTTTTTGCAGGTTTTAGAGGTGGAAAAGGTATTGCTACATTATTTGGAATGATATTAGCAGTACAATCACAGGCAGCACTAATCTGTGTTCTGGTTTTTATTCTGGTCTTGTTGGTTTCTAAATATGTATCATTAAGTTCTATTATGGCAGGATTTACATTTCCCTTGAGTATTATATTTGTTTTTCAATCACCCATACGTTCTGTTGTTTTATATGGAATGTCTATCTGTATACTTATTTTAGTCACCCACCAAAAAAATATTGAACGATTATTAAAAGGAAAAGAAACTAAAGTCAATTTGTTTAAAAAGAAAGCAGTTTAATAAATTAAAAACCTTAATTTACAACATTATGAAAAGAAATAAAATAATTTTAGCAATTACAATTAGTGTTCTGTTAGCTTCCTGTGCACAAGTTCCGCTTACCGGACGCCGCCAGTTGAGTTTGGTAGATGATTCTGCTTTACAGCAGGAAGCGACACAAGCTTACCAGCAATTTTTAAGCGATCCGCAAACCAAAGTTATTTCTAACTCCTCCGATGCACAGCGTGTTAAAAATGTAGGCAATAAAATAGCTGCAGCAATAAATAAATACATGCAGGCTAATGGCTATGGTGATAAATACAAATATAATTATGTTTTTAATCTGGTTGATAGCAAAGAT
>JBASZP010000263.1:0-1891 GCA_049660965.1 Daejeonella sp.
GAATTGAGAAGATTTATAATCTCAAAAAAGGTTACTTTCAAAGTACACTAAAAAATACATGTAGAAAGAAACAGAGTCTAGAATCAAATCTGCATCATCTATCTTGGTATCTGCCAAATGACTTTTATCAAAGATCTGAGTGTCAGAAAGAAGAGGTTATATCCTGGATTCAAAGAACAATATTCTCAAGTGACGATGAGTATGCAAAAAATATTGCATCTAACCAAAATCAGCGGTATGCCATAAATTTTCCCCGCATAATAGGAGCTCTAAATGGCCAACTTAACAAAGAATATATATGGGCAAGAGATTATGAACCTGACCCTAGCATGGAAGGAAATATACTTTCGCCAGAAGTTTTAGAAACTGAGCTAGAAGATTTCATTAGATTTAAAACATCAACTTTAACGGTTTTAGGTTATCAGCGCCTAGAGTCATGGGGCCAGAAAACTGCGATAACCGCAGTTCGAAACTTGGGAGCATTTTTTGGAGCTTTAGTAGCTACACCAGATTCTCCTATAAAAGGATATGGTATTCCTCTATCAAGTATTTCGATGGGGATATTAATCATGCCAAGGGTATGGATGTGGTTTATAGATTGGCGCAAAAAACGTAGAGGATTTTACAGTGCCGCTGATCATACTATGATACAGTTAGCTTTATCTTTAAGTCGCAGAGAAACGGGATGGTTAAGGCAAAAACATGAACTTGCACATAGGTTACAGCCGATACCAGGATTAATTTCTCAGAATGAAATAGATGACGCTCAATATAACTGGGAAAAAACATGCGATGATTTTCATCAGTATGCACTTATTTTAGCCAGGGACATCCGTCGCGTTTTACAAACAGGGCGTGACCGTTTTCATGCCATTTTGCCAATTTTAGAATCTGAATGCCCTTTATCAGAATATTTAAAAATAGCTGAAGAAATACTACGGCTAATGCCTGAGAGCGAGAAAAACAAAAAAGAAAAAGCAGAGGCAGTTCGTTCATTTTTAATCGTAAGGCTGGTCTTACATTTAGGAGTAAGGCAAAAAAATATTCGTGAACTTTTAATATGCCCAAAGGGTAGTAATCGAGCATCAGAAGCTTCTCTTATAAAAGAGAAAAGAGGAGAAATGCGATGGAATCCTAATCTAGAGAGTTGGGAAGTTTTTATACCTGCTATTGCTTTTAAGAATTCAAAATCCGTTTTTTTTAAAAATCAACCTTATTACCTTATTATACCCGATGTTGGTGGCCTATATCATTATATAGATATCTATCTAAACAAATACAGAATGGAGTTATTAGGAAATCTTCCGGATCCAAAAACTTTCTTCGTAAACTCAGCAAATAAAAATAGTAAAAATGCATCCTATTGCCAAACAACGTTTTCATTTGCTTGGATAACTATAATCAGAAAATATGGGATTTATAATCCTTATACAGGTCGTGGAGCAATTGAAGGCCTTTTACCTCATGGCCCTCATAAGGTTAGAGATGTGCTAGCAACTCACATTTTAAAAAAGACGGGATCGTATGAAATAGCAAGTTATTCCATTCAAGATACCCCAGAAACTATTAAGCGGAGATATGGGAGATTTTCGCCACATGACAAGATAAAATTTGCTGGGAGGATTTTAGATCAGATTTGGACTATTGATAAGGATGTCGTAGTAAAATTATGAATCTTTCTCAAGAGCCTTTCCCGTTTGATATAAAGCAGTGGGTTCATAACTACTGCGAAACACATCTGTGTTTATCTATGAATCAATATGAGACTGATATTATTCGTCAATACATATTCAGTATTCTTGATAAGAAAAATATAATACCTATAAAAGAAAACAGAATTGATTGGCTTGAAATTTCCAGCGCTACTAAACTACCTATCAATACTATTGTC
>JBASZP010000264.1:0-3291 GCA_049660965.1 Daejeonella sp.
CATTACATTTTTATACAGTAGCGAAAGAACTGGCAGAAAATACCGCGATAAATTAATTTTCTTAGATTTGAAATATAATAAAAGTCGTTTTTAAAAGACTTACTTCAAAAACCGAATGAAATGAAATATGTAAAACTTAGCACTTTATTAGTATTTATATCTGTAACAGCATTTGCACAAACTGAAATTACAAATCTTAACAAATCCTCCCTGCCCAAATCAATAAAATATACAGGAAACCTGGTCAATGCCATTCGTTATCAAGATAAATTAGGAGATCATATCGTCATCACAACTGAAACGGGAGAAATTAAAAGTAAAAATTCAGAAGATGATGATTCTAAAGATGCGGCACTATACGCTTATCATTATTTAATCAAAAATAATTCTCCGGCACTAACCTGGACAGTAACAGATCATGTAAACGACTGTCAGCTTGATATTAAAGCAAATTATATTAAAGATACATTCCGGTTAACGGATTTGGATAAGGATGGAAAGTCTGAAATATGGCTGATGTATACAACAGGTTGCAGAGGTGATGTTAGCCCCAATAGCTTAAAAATAATTATGTAACTCAAGTTGCTAGTAAATGATTTTGATAATCAATGTTTTACACTATATGGTTTTTCTCTCATTCTGCAAAATCAAGCTATTTTTAAGGGAAATACCTTTATTATGAAAACAAATAAAAGTATAAAGCATTATTTTTCAATACTTTACATTTATGACAACTAGCAACTTGAGTTATGTATGAAGATAATCAAAAGTTTGCCGTAAGAGGGGCGACTAAAGTTAAAGTATCTGAAAAGGATTTTGAGGGAGGTAATTATACATTTGATAAAGCACTAAAAACTGGTCCGGCTGTTTTTAAAGAATATGCCACACAATTATGGAAAAAGAATATACTGGAAAACTGGGAGTAAAACTTATCCTCTCTCCTCTAAATCATATTGAAAACAACTATTTACCCTTAAAAACAGCCTTTCTTTTTTCTGTAAAAGCTGCTACACCTTCTTTATAATCTTCGGTAGCAAAGCATTTGGCAAATTCATTAATTTCTATATCAAAGCCATTTATACCATCTGTTAAAGAAGCATTTACAGCTTTTATAGCAGAACTTACCGCTAATGGCGAACGGCTGAGAATTTTCTGCATCATTGCTTCCGCTTTTATCAATAATTCTTCCCGGGCTGTTACGTGGTTTATCAAACCAATTTGTTCCGCTTCTTTAGCGGAGATCATATCAGCAGTTAAGATCAGTTCAAAGGCTTTTCCTTTACCCACTAACCGGGTTAAGCGTTGTGTGCCTCCATATCCGGGTATTAAACCTAATGTTACCTCCGGCAAACCGAGCCTGGCGTTTTCTGATGCGATACGAATATGACAGGCCATGGCCAGTTCCAGGCCCCCGCCTAACGCGAAACCATTAATAGCTGCAATAATTGGTTTTTCACTATTTTCTATCACATCGAAAACAGTAGTTTGCCCTTCGCGGGCTAAATTCCTTCCTTCATCCACATTAAAGTGTGCAAATTCAGAAATATCCGCACCGGCCACAAATGCTTTCTCTCCGGCTCCGGTTAGTATAATACCGCCGACAGCTGTGTTTTGAAAGGCTTCCTTTAATGCAACGTGAAGTTCTGCCAAGGTGGCTTTATTAAGCGCATTTAACTTGCTTTCGCGATTAATGGTTATAGTTAATACCCGGTCTTTAATTTCGAGAAGAAGATTTTGATATGTCATTTTTTATGTTTTTAGAGCTATGGGGGGTTAGCTGTAAGCTATGAGCCTTTAGCTGCGAGCTAAAAGCTAACAGCTCCTGGCTCGCAGCTAAAAACTAAAAGCTCCTGTTCTCCACCACCCATTCAGTAATATAAGCTACAATATCCTTTGTGCTGGTGCCTGGGGGAAATAGTTTGCCAACACCCATTTTATTTAATTTGTTCATATCCGCATCCGGAATAATGCCGCCACCGGTAATTAAAACATTCTCCAAACCTTTTTCTTTCATCATTTGGATGATCTTCTGAAAAACGGTCATGTGGGCGCCCGATAATATGGAAACACCAATAGCATCTACATCTTCCTGCAGGGCGGTATTCACTACCATTTCAGGCGTTTGCCTTAAGCCGGTATAAATTACTTCCATCCCGGCATCACGCAGGGTAGTTGCAATAATTTTAGCTCCCCGGTCATGCCCGTCGAGACCGACTTTAGCAATTAATACACGTATGGGGCGGTTTAAGGTCTTATTCATCATATACTTGGCAGGGTAAAAGTAAGAAGAAAAATGAATTATGTACCTAAGTTCCGCAAAGAGTAGAACTGGTTAAACAAATAAGAGAGCTAGTTTAGCAATTGGGAGAACCGGTTCCACAAAAAGGGAAATTAATTGGCCTCCGGAGCTAAACTGGTTTAGTGAAAAGGAGAACTGGCCTGGCAAATTAGGATACTTAGTTTAGTAAATAGCAGAACTGGTTCTGCAAATAAGAGAACTAATTGACCTGAGAACAGAACTACTTCACTTCAAAACTCAGTTAATTGACCCAAGAATGGAATTTGTTCAGCGAAAAGGGGAATTGATTCACTTCAAAACATAATTAATTGACTTCAGATGGGAACTAGTTCAGTAAAAAAAGGAAACTAGTTTAGTAAAAAGAAGAACCAGTTGCCCTCACAATAGAATTAGTTTACTTCAGATGGGAACTAATTTAGTAAAAAAGGAAACAGGTTTACTAAATAAGAGAACTGGTTCAGTTAATCAACTAAACTAATTCAGTAAACTAAGAGAACTGGTTTAGAAAACAAGGAAATTAATTGAGTAAATAAGGGAATTAATTCAGTAAAGCAAGGGAACTAATTCAGTAAAGTAAGAGAACTAATGGAGTAAACAGGAGAACTGGTTTAGCAAAAAGGGGAACTGGTTCAGCAAAAAGGAAAGTGTCTTCTTAATGTGTACGGGGTTTTAGGCGAAGCGCTTTCTTTCCCTATATTTTTATGCTGTGTATACAACACCTTAAAAAATTTATGCTTTTACAGTAGCAGAAAGTTTATAACTTTAGCTCCCGGTTTATACAGATTCTAAGAACTATAAAAAGCCGGAAATGATTTAATTAAACTTAAATGATTAAAAAAAATATACTCCTTCCAGGTATACTTTTAACAATTCTCTTTGCTTTGGCCTGTTCGCCAAAAATGCAGCCTACATTAATTATGAGCCCATCAACTGAACCAAAAGAAGAAATTTTGGATAACAAACTGGTAATATACCAGCTTATGGTACGCCTC
>JBASZP010000265.1:0-3656 GCA_049660965.1 Daejeonella sp.
GAGAATGGGTGAGCCTTGATAAAGAAATTAATACCTTGTTGGAGAAAAGAAAGACACTGGAAGACAGGTTGAAAAAGATCCCTCCGGGATCTTTATTGGTGGACGAAGAAACTGGCGAGGTATTAACGGGCCCGGCAAAATCATCAAAGTCGAGTTATAAAATCACTTTGCAGAAATAAATGGAGTTATGCTGTATTTTCTTGGTGGCATTCTTTTGAGATGGTCTTCTCCAAAATAAAAAACCACTGAAAAGAAAACCACGATTACTAATTGAAAGGCCTTTTAGTTAGTTTAAGGAAGTAAATCTTTGGGAGTAACACCCAGCGCTTCGGCAACCCTGAAGAGATAAGAAATGGAAAAGTTTACCTGTCCTAGTTCCATTCTGGCTAATTGAGAATAATCCATACCACTACTGTTGGCTAAACTCTCGATTGAGATTTGCTTTGCCGTGCGAACCTCTCTCATTTTAGTGCCAACTAACATTAGAGCAGCCTTATTAATGTAATATTCTCTTTTGCCCCTTTTTTTCACTGGACAAAGGGAAAGAAAGCGTTCTTTTTGAACAATGGAGAATTCTCTATACTTTAGTAAATAAACATACTTCAAATCTTAAACTAACCAGCATTATTATGAAAGCGTTTATTTTATTAATTCTCCCTTTTTGTTTTGTCGGTTGCAAAACGCAAAAGGAAAACTTAATTGGAATCTGGAAGACAGAGGATGGGAAGGAAAAGTTATTCATTCATAAATTATATGATGATTTGATTATAGACTATTCCACAGAAGTTATGGGACATAGTGTAACCGTATTTTCAACAGAAGCTACATTTAATGACAATGTGCTTACCCTCAAAAATACATTCTTTGCAAACAGGTCTTGGCCGAATACAATTGTATATAAAAACAATCAGTTAATTTATCAGAATAACGTCTTTAAGATAAATGAGGAGCTAACATCCATTTGTCTCAAATCATTAAAAGAACAGGAAGAAAAGGAGCAAACGGATAAGCTTAATAATTTAGAAACCACTCCTTTTATTTCAAATGCTCAAAGTGCTAACGTGGGCAAAATATCTCAACTACTTAAATTTAAATCACACGATGAGCTTGTCACTGTTTTTGGTAATAAAGTTCAAAAACTTTTTACTGCTATGATAGGGAAAACAGAAATACCATTTGGGTCTGTTTTATATAGAGATGAAGTTAATCAAGTCATCTTTCTTTGGAAAGATAATTCGTTTGCTAACCTGCAGGCACTTTTTATTACACCCAAAGCCGAAGGCAACAATTATGTAATTCCAGACTGGGAATTTGACGGTGGGATAAAAGTGGGAATGACTGCAGCGGAACTTGTAGAGCTAAATGGAAAGAGGATTGATTTCATGGGTTTGGGAAACTTTAATAAATCGGGAATAGTGCTATCGTTTAATAATGGGCAACTTTCTAAGTTAAACCTCTTTCCTGAAATTGAAACAACAGGAACTCCATTGGTCTCTGTTTATAATAATTTCACCGGCTACAAAAAAATAACTTCTGATGATAAATACTTTGATAAGTTAGGTTTAAGAATACGTTCGATTTGGGTATTGAATAAGGAGCAGCCTATTTCAGATGGACCAATTACTGAATTAAAAGCCATCCAAAGTACATTTCTTGAAGATTATTTTAGGTATCAGTCACATGACGATTTAATACGGGCATTTGGCAACGACAATGTTGATAAAAAAGAGAGTACAGACAGTCAGGGAGAACTGCAATATTCTTCTGTAATATTTCCAAACACGGATAAACAATTAGAGTTTGTTTGGAAGGCAGCTGATAACAGTGACTTAAAATTCATTAAGGACGATATAGGTAATGGCGAGTATGCAAAGCCTACTCCGTCTTTTTATTCAACTCATCAGGGCTTAAAAATTAAATTATCGCTTGATGCGCTCTGTGATTTAAATAAAAAACCAGTAACATTTTATGGTTTTGAATGGGATAACGGTGGTGCATTGATTAACTGGAGTAACGGAGCATTAAATGCAAGTAAGATTGATGTAACGCTGGGTTACAGTGGCGATATCCCTTATTCGAAAGCTTCAGCGCTTACCGGAGCAGTTCAATTAAAATCTGACAGTAAAGAAGTGAAACAATCAGGCATTAGTATTTTTATAAAGACAATTACCATATCACCACACTAACCTGTTAACTCAGTGTTCCTTCAAACCCAATAGATTTAAAATACTGCTGAATGATGTGTTTTACCTCTTCTTTTTGGTCACTCTTAACAATTAATGAATCGTGCTTAGTGATTACCCAAAAGCCCAGATTTTTCAATTGCCAAAAAATATTATCAATAAACATGGAAGCTTCTTTTTTCTGTAACATGATGGCAAACCTGTTATGCTCTCCTTTTCCGTACTTCTCTGCAGCTTTACCTTTGTAGTTATCAATGTATTTAACTACAGTCGGGAATAATTTTTTGAGCATTGGCTTTAATTCATGTGTACAGTTATTATGGCTTGAAAAAGCTAATTCCATCATTGTTTCCTTTGCTTCCGACCGAGTATCAAGTTCAAATTGTTCCTTAATAAATTCGTATAAATTACCTTTTGCTGTTTGTTCGCAAAAAGCTATAAAATCTTCTGTCCTCTCCACTTTCTTATCTTCTTTCATTACATGAGCTAAAATTGCAAACTGGCTATTTTTTAAATCGATTTCCGCCAATCCGTTATCCTCCATAATTACTCTTAAAAGTTTCTTGCTTAATACAGTTAAATTATGGTCTAATCTATTATTGGTATCGTTCCTGCTGACATAATATTTTTTATTCAGGAGTTTATATATAATGTTCGTATAACTACACTTAACATCATACTTTCTTTGCTCAATGTATATATCTAAATTCTCAATAACAAAGTGGTTTCTATCTTGAATTACATTCTTTCCGCTCCGAGATGCAATTTTGATAGCGCTGTTTAAAGAAATATATGACTTACCATAGTTTGCAAGCATTATCCTCTTTCGTTTTATTTGGTTATTAATTCTAAACGAACTCGCAGATATATTGGCAATTGTTTGTTTCATTTCAATTGATAACCTGTCTGCATTTTTGACCAGGCCTTGGAACTGGGTATAGAAATATTTCTTGAAAACTCTGCGCCTGTGTATTGTAACATACTCTTTAATTTTTTCTTTATTATACCTGCTTTTCCTGGTAGAAGTGATATTTATTGCCACTAAATCGCCTGATAAATAATTCCTGTTTAATCTCATGTGCTTACATACCTCTCCGGGAATATAGTGTTCTATAAATCTGTATCCATTCCACCACCCTTTCACCTCAATTATTCCTGCCTGTTTCATAGTTTTTAAAACATACTGATAACTTGAACCAAAAATTATATTCCAGTATTTCGAAGCAAATGGATGAAAGTCAAACCGATATTTTTTTTCGTATGCTTTGTAAAAAAATTTTTCAATAATGCCATATGCAATTTCCCTTTGTAGTTTGTTTAAAGACAATGAGTCAATCTTTTCTTTTAAGATTACTGGAATGAAAAGAGTAATACTGTTTCCCATAAAAATTTCTATAAAAATGTTATAAGTATTTATCTATGTATACCATAAATAATCTATTATCTATTTTAAATATTGGAATACCTATATTG
>JBASZP010000266.1:0-1552 GCA_049660965.1 Daejeonella sp.
ATTTGAACCTGACGCAAAATTAGATGGGTTAAAGGCATTTTGGAAACTTTATATAGAATTTAAGAAAGTATAAAGTATAGGAAACAAGATGCTGTGGCTGAAAATCGTTAAGCTTGCGTCACAGATACCAACATCTGTATAGTGAAGAAACTATGGAGAAAGATAAACAGCCCGAGCGCGTCTGGCAACCTCTTCCAGAGCTTGTGCGTGAAGAAATCAAAAAAAGAATAGCGGCCTTAGAGGGTTTAAGTGACACGGCCGTGGAAAAAGAGATACAAGGTCTGAACGTTTTTCTTGATCAGCACGGGCTAGTTGGCGCAACTGTACGACTTACTGTCGCTTACAACCCGGTGATCAGCGAAGAGCGTATTGAGCCCGACAGAATAGGACTTTACCCAGTTTTTGATAGACAATTGTTAACTAGAAATCAATTTGAGGGTACTTTTACGGGGTGTAGCCCTTACTGGGATGGCCAAAATGATAATCTTGAATTAGCATATACAATTTTTTTCAATGAGGGTCAGAAATCTTATGTAGTTACTGTATCTCATAAAGATGCAGTACTTATGATGGAAAGCCTTCAGGAGTCAGAAGAAAATGATTCTAACCTTGAAATTGCAAACGCCTTTTTGCTGCTTTCTGAGACTAATGATCCACAATACTCACACACGGTAGAGCTACTAAAAAAGGCTTACAAGCAAGATAATGACGACTGGGCTGAGCGATTAAGACTTATTGGACAGTGTGCAACAAAACTCATTTCACTACCTGCGCATATAAGTAATGAAGACAACATACAAGCGCTTCACGCATTATTAATGTATTGTTTTGAAGACGAACTTGACTATAGGGTAAAATCTTACGCAACTGAGGACCTTTTTGATGAAGAGGCGGGAGTTGGCATGTCACGAATAGAGGAAGATGCTTCTACGATTGTGGGCCATTTTGCTGGTGTAAGCTATATATCAAATTTTGATATTCAGCGGGACTCATATGACAACGGGTATCTTGTTCGACGTCAAGGCCTTCAGCCGGCGGTCCACTTTGAAATGAATGACGGTAAGATTATTACATATGCAATGCGGCAACTCATTGATGTGTCCGAATTTTATACTGCACCCGACTGCCAACAATTTAACGATAAAATGAGGTTATATAATGAGTAGTGAATTCCCTTTTTCACCATCAGGAGCGGACGATCCAGAACTAGATCCATTTGCTAGTTTAGATATATTTCAGCATGACCCTAAGTTTGCTGAAATTCTTGAGGAACTTGAGGCATTGCAGTCGAGTTTTAACCTCAGTGAAGAGGATTCCGAACGGTATGAACGCATTTATGAATTGAATAAGAAGATTGATTTAGCGGGTTGGTTGGGTGACAAGGTATTTGTAACCGGTAAGCTTCGACTCACTTCACAAGTACATAATAATAATTTCGATACAGCTTATTTTCAGAATAAAGGTTTGAAATTTCAAGAAGATAGTCAGGGTGCTTATTGTGAGGTAAGTGAATTTCCGCTCATGTTGGCTTTAATTGATATTGATGAGCCTG
>JBASZP010000267.1:0-4125 GCA_049660965.1 Daejeonella sp.
ACCGGGTGCGTTACCAGCCGATGGAAGAACATTTTTTATATCTGTAGGTGCTAAACTATAATGCTTCAGCAAGGCAGCAGATTCTCTGCTGCCTTGCTGTTATATCAAATTATTTCTGATAGGAGAAAACCTTCATGTAAATTTTTATCGTACTCTAATATTCTTCTTTTTCTTGTAACTAATAAAAAAAAGAAGAAACCCGCTCAGCACAGTAAAAAGTCCAAAAATTGAAAATATTTTTAAAAGTGTATTTCCAAAATTATCCCTGCCTTCAAAATCCATCGTGTGTAACATCCATAAAAAATCAAATACTCTCCATTTGTTATTGCGGAATTTTTGCACAGTGCCCAGCTCTGTTGCCACATATACCGTTGTTTGGGTAGGATGTTCAAAAGTGATTGCGTAAGCTGGCAATGGACTTTCTCTGTATTCATGGTGGCTGTTTGTAGTAGTTAAGTATTCAATTGCTTTTACTTTTGGATCGCCGTTAAATCTCATTTTAGCAATTTCTACTGCTTCTGCTTTTGTTAATGCTGTCCGAAGTTCACCTGAAACCGCATCGGCCAGATGATTCATCATATGCATCTCATGTTGCCGGGCAGATTTGTTATGAATAGCACTGATACAACGAATCTGATAAAAAGGTTTTCCAAGGATTTCAATCAATTGTATGGAGACTACAGAATCAACCTGATGTGTCTTCTTAATTGAGTTTAACACTAATGAAGGGCTTACCAATGCAATATCAGAAGACAAAAGGGGTATATTTCTTTTTTGAAAATCGCCATGTACGTCGTCAATATCTGTCCAACTGAAATAAAGCCCGCCGATTGTCCACATTAAAAATTGAATGCCAAGAATCACACCCAGCCAACGGTGTGCTTTACGGATGTAGTAATGGTTACTTTTTGCCATATTTTAATTTATTTCAACTATCAGTACGTCGTTTTTCTCATCTCACAACAAGCCCGCCAACTGCATTTTTAGTGCCTCGATAAAAGCCTTAGTACATTTCACCACGTTCTGCCGGCTTCATTAATATTAGTTTTATCTAAACAAAACCTTAACTGAATCAGTGATTATGACCTGCCATAGGATTAGCTCCCTTTTTAAAAATGTATTCGCTGTGTAATAAATATGCACCGGTTAATACCACCACATCAGTTTCTTTTAGACCTGATTTTATTTCAATACGGTCTCCGCTTTCTATGCCGGTTTGCACCATTATACTTTTAAATGTATTAGTTCCGGTTTGTATCCAGGCCGTTGCACCTTTACTATCTCTTATTACTGCATCAACAGGCAATGTGAGGGTTTTTTGTTGCGGACTTTTTAATAAGACATACGCAGGCATTCCCGGCTTTAACCGATTACCGGGATTAGGAATTGATACCCGGATAAGGTTAATTCTTGTATCCGAGCTGATTTCAGGGTTTATAAATTCAATTCTGCCCTTTATTTCCATATTATCAAAATCAGGAAGCTGAACGGCAGCCATGCTCTTGCTATTTATACCGGCTAATTGAGAAGTATACACCTGTGCTTCTGCCCATAAAGTAGAAAGATCAGCAAGCTTTACAATATTACCACCTTCCATTAAATAGTCGCCTTCACGGATATCAAGTTGTGTAATGTAACCACTGGCTGTACTATAAAATATTGTTTGGGGGGTTACCTTTTTGGAAATTTCCAGATCGCTAACCTGTGCTTCATTCAAACCAAATAGCAATAATTTATTTCTGGCACTTTGAAGCAACTGGTCAAAATCAATAACAGTTTCATGTGTGAAGGTTTTTCTTCTTTCCAATGCCAGAATATATTCCTGTTTTGCATTGTTCAGGTCTTCACTGTATATTTCAAAAAGTGGTGCGCCTTTTTTTACATAATCGCCCATGTTTTTATAATAAAGCCTTTCTACCCTACCCATTACTCTTGCACTTACGGAGACGGCTTTCCCCTGGTCAAAATTGAGGGTAGCTGTTAAAACCATCTCATCTCCTATTACCCCATTTCTGATAGTATCTGTTGTTATATTTCCCAATCGAATTTGCTGCTCACTTAAATGCAATTCGTCTTTTCCTTCGTCGTGCCCTTTCTTTACAGCTGTTAAATCCATTTTACAAATAGGGCATTTTCCCGGCTTATATTCCACCACCTGTGGATCCATAGAACAGGTGTAGTAAATATCATTGTCTTTAGCTATTATTTTATTATTGTTGCATGCTGCTAATAGAATACCGATTGTTATCATTATTGCCGAAGAAAGAACTAAATGCACAAGTGTGCGACGCAACCATAGCTGAAACAAGGTACTGCTGCCCACACCATAAATTTCATTTCTCATTGGTTGTTATTTAATTTTAATAAACGCTTCACTATCTACCAGATACTGTGCATTGGTTGCCACAGAATCTTGTGCAGTTAATCCGCTAAGTACCTGTATATGTTTCTTATGAATAATTCCTGCACTTATTTTTATTGCTTTAAAGCCTGCTTCTGTTTTTTTAAACACCACTTTATCCATTCCTAATGAAAGAACTGCTTCTTTAGGCAACCAATTGGCTTGTTTGGTATTGCCAAAAACAATAGCCCTAACCTGACTGCCTACGGGAATTTTAAGCATACTGTTATTAAAATATACCCTTGCTGTAAGGGTTTTATTTTCTTTACGGTAGAATGGTTCAATAAAATTGACAATTGCTCTGAAGTTTTTATGCGGTGCTGCTTCGGGAATAACCCTGACTGTATTGCCTGTTTTTACCAAGGACTGATTTTCTGCATAGATATTTAGAATAACCCATGCTTTATCAGGATTAAAAACTGTAAAAACCGATTGCCCTTTTTGTAAATACATTCCTTCCTTTAAAGAAAGCTCTTGGGTAATTAATGAAACATCTTTCATAGAACCAGCTCCGGAATTCATGCTATTACTGGTGAGCGCCTCATGAATATGTCCGCTGTAATTACTGTACATAGTTACCGTTAAAGAGGGCTTGCCCGACTTAATTACCTGCTGTAATTGGTCATTACTCATTCCCAACAAAAGCAATTTTTCTTTTGCTGACTGAATAAATGCAGTATTATGCGCATCATTTTTTAATAGAAATAAAAGGTTCTGTTGAGCGGTTAAAAGTTCAGGACTATAGATATCCAGAATTTTTTGGCCTTTGGATATTTTCTGATACCGGTAGCGTACGTGTAATTTTTCAATTCTTCCGGATACGTTAGCTGAAATACTTCCTATTTGCCTGGTATCATAAGTAATATTGCCTAATGCCTCTATTTCTATCTGTTCGCTCCGTTGCTCCATTGCCGTAACCGGAATGGCTGACACAACATATTCATTGGTAGGCTTAAGCAATGATTCCAATTCGATATCGGTTGTTTCATGACTGTGTGCTTCTTTTTTTACTAAGTTCATTCCGCATTTTGGACAAGCACCCGGCTTATCAGTAAAGAAAGAATCTTCGGGCATTGGGCAAGTATAGATATTTTTTATTGCTTCCGCCTGATTGGTTGTACCTGATTCTTTTCTTGTGTTGCAAGAAAAAGTAATACCTAGCACCAGTAAGATAATTATATAATTTATAGACTTCATTTCTTCTCAATTATTCTTTCAATGGTGACCTGCAGTTTCATTACCTGATTGAGTAAATCCACATACTCCAGTTGTTTCATGTTCAATATTTCCCACGCATCATAAAGCATAAACAATTCTTCTGTATTCTGTTCATAGCCCAGTTGCATGGTTTTATAGTTATTCCGTAAAGCGGGGATAATATTTTCTTCGTACAGCTTTAATTGCTTTTTCTTAACATCAAGCTCATTCTGCATAATATACGCCATGCCACTGTACTCATTTACCATCATTTCCTTTTGCGACTGAATAGCATACATTTTCCATTTCAGACTTTCAATATTAGCCTTATTCATTTTTGATGACCATTTAGCCATTGGAATCCGCATCATGCCCATGATGGTGTATTGCAATGGCTGGCCGCCAAAGCCAATCATATTATCATAGCGAATACCAAATTGGGGTTGGAGTGCCGCTTTTTCTGTTTCCTGCTTCAGAATTGTAAGATTAATTTCGTTGCTCAGCGATTTCAGGTCGCTTCTGTTTGT
>JBASZP010000268.1:0-2645 GCA_049660965.1 Daejeonella sp.
CCTTCATCAAAATCTGAGGACTTTAATAATTAAAGTCAAACTCGGAGTTAAATCATCATCATTTGATAAACTCAACTGGGAGAAATGGTTATTGGTTAATTTTAAAAAGAACATTCTCCCTCCTATTCACATTGTTGACCGTTATCTTAAAACAGTAGAATTTCTGGGAGTAAAAAATGATGGTAAAGGTTTAGACTATTTCTTAAATCAGGATTATGAGCTTAAAGAATTACTTCCTTCATCCCACCAACACTTTATTGCATTGGTTATTGGCGCCCAGCACGCTACAAAACGTTTACCGGTTAAAAAGTTAATAGAAATTTGCATACAAACTGATCAACCCGTTGTTTTGCTGGGAGGTAAAGATGATATGGAAAGAGCAGAAGAAATTTCTAAACAGTCAGGTGAGCATGTATTTAACGGAGCAGGCAAATTTACACTGGATCAATCAGCTTACCTGATAAAAATGGCCCGTCAGGTTATTACCCATGATACTGGTTTAATGCATATTGCCGCTGCTTTTAATAAACCCATTATATCCATTTGGGGCAACACGGTACCAGAATTTGGGATGTATCCTTATCAGGTAAATCAGTCTGTTATTGTTGAAGTTAAAGGTTTAGAATGCCGGCCTTGTTCTAAAATTGGTTATGATAAGTGTCCGCTAGGTCATTTTAAATGTATGAATGATATTAATATTCAGGATATAGGGTTCTGTGAATAGCTTACCTACAATTGTTTCTTTTAATGACTTTTTAATCTATTTAATAGCTATATCTTTGTAAAACATTAAAAACTATATAAGCATGAAAAAGATATTAACAGTAACATTTTACTGTATTTTAATAAGCAACGTATTTGCCCAAAAGCCTAAAATTAAATATGGTTTAAAAGCAGGGGTAAATTATGCAAAATTCGCAATTGCGGGAGGAATTGTGACTGATGAAGCAAAGGATGATATAACAGGGCTAATCTCTTTTCATGTTGGAGGTTTTGCAGATATTCCTGTTTTAAAATCATTCTATCTACAACCAGGTTTAAGTCTTAACGGTAAGGGATATAAAGCTGAAAGTACTGGTTTTGGTACGAACTCGATACTTTCAACGAAAGCAACTATTTTTTATTTAGAATTACCTGTTAATACCATTTATAAGACCCATGGATTTTACTTTGGTACCGGTCCGTATGCAGCTTTTGCAATAGCGGGTAAAAACTATATTGAATTTATTAATAATGGGGTAAATCCTCCTGAAACAACAAAGGCAGATGAGGATTTGGAATTTGGCAATAATTCAAAAGATGATTATAAAAGATTGGATTTTGGTTTAAATGTATTAGCAGGTTATCAATTAAAAAACGGAATTAATGTAGGCGCTAATTACGGGTTGGGCTTAAGTAATATAACTCGGGGAGAAAATGCTGATTTTAAACAAAAAAACAGGGTTGTTTCAGTTTCTGTAGGGTATATATTTTAAAAAGGTTTTTTTACAGGGCTTTATCATTAGAATTACCCTCCATATAACGTTTTCAGTAAGCATTTACATATTTTATAAACATTATTTTATATACTTTGCTATCCTTTTTTAACAGAAAAGGAAAAATGTGTATTAAGTTAATTTCTAAATTCAATCAATAAATAGAAAATTGCTATTATAAAAAATATCTCTAAAATGCTTTAAATCAAAATTTTATTATAAACTATTTAACAAATAATTATATTAAAATTTTCAATAGGCTTTAATGGCATATTATTTGATTAATTGGTGAAACACTTAATTTAAATTATTCTAAAAACACAATTATGAGAAAGACACTAATTAAAAAAGGATTAACACTGGCACTTGCCTGTATTGGCGCAAATGGTGCATTTGCACAAATTTCTAAACTTCAATACGGCCTAAAAGCCGGGGTGAATTATTCGCAATTCAATTATTCAGGAAATGAAGTGGATGATGCTGCTAAAGATGGTTCAAAAGGTTTGCTTTCTTTCCATTTTACAGGCTTGGTAGATATACCTGTTTTACCGGCATTGTCTGTACAACCAGGCTTAAGTCTTACTGGTAAAGGAATAAAATTTGAACTTTCATATTCTTCACAATCAAATTTATCTGAAACCGCAGGAAATATAAATATTATGTATTTAGAATTACCAATTAATGTGGTTTATAAAGTTAAAGGATTATACTTTGGAGCAGGCCCTTATGCCGCTTATGGAATAGCCGGTAAAATAAAATTTGAAACTACAGATAAAGATCTCGCTTCAGGAGTTATAACTACAACAAAAAGCAATGAAGATATAAGTTTTGGTAGTGATAAGGATGAGGATGATTTTAAAAGCGCTGATTTTGGACTTAATGTATTAGCTGGTTATCAATTGAAAAACGGACTTAATATAGGCGCTAATTACGGGTTAGGATTAAGCAATATTAATACATTAGGCAGTTCTGAATATAAACAAAGTAATAGAGTGGTTTCAGTTTCTGTAGGATTTATGTTCTAATAAGTTATAAATTTCAATAAGAGGCTGTCTCAAAAGTAATTTTGTCAGTTCAACTGCCAAACAAAATTTTGAGTGACTGTCTTTAATCAATAAAAAAGGCCGATATTCTTTATAAGAAATTGGTCTTTTTCATTAAATTATTATC
>JBASZP010000269.1:0-2706 GCA_049660965.1 Daejeonella sp.
GTATTTAAAAACAAATGGTGGTGTCAAAGTCTTTAGAGATAAGTTGAGAGTTTACGATTATGGAGAACCTGAAACCGATTGGTTAGGACTTGACTTAAGAAGAGTAAATCAACCGGCCAAGAGAATAAGTAATAATATCTTATTGGCATCTATATCAATTAACAGAAAGGACAGTGCTGACTTAATTGAAAAGACCAATCGTGAAGGTTTTATAGAAAATGAAGCGTATGAAGCTTTCAAAGAAGCAATTATTCATTCATTAGAAATTATTGAAACACTAAGATACCCGGATAAACAAAAAGTAAGAGATATTTATGGACCAACCCCAAAATCATCTCCTGTCATGTCCACCTTAGGAGAGGCAAAAAAATATGCAGAAGAAAGAGTAAAACCCGATGAAGTAAAAACACAAATAATTAAATACTTCAATAAAATTGAATCCGACTACAAAATAATAAGCGACAATTTATTAAAAGCTGCTGGTGCAGGTTTAAGCATGTCAGTGGTTGTTCACGAAGTGGAAAAAATAATCTATGAAGTTGAGAAAGTTCTAAAAGCCGAGAAAGGATCTGAAAGGGTTTTGAATTTAGTTAAACATCTATCGTCTCTAATTGATGGATATGCAGAAATAATAAGAAAATCAAGTCAGACGTCAGAAAACCTAATCCAGATTATTGATCAATCACTATTTAATACAGAATTCAGATTAAACGCTCATAAAATAGAAATTATTAAAGACTATAAAAACTTTAAAGACAAGTCAAAAATAAAAATCGCTAAAAATCTTTTGATTGGCACAATCATGAATTTGATAGATAACTCAATTTATTGGCTTGATCAGCGAGGCTTCAAGGCACAAGAGAAAAAAGAAAATTTCGTGAAGAAAATATTCATAAGCATAGTTGAGGAAGAGAAATATTTGAATCTGATTATAGCGGATAATGGAACCGGTATCTTAATTCCTACGGATGATATAACAGAACCTTTTGTTTCTGCCAAGCCGGGTGGAATGGGTCTAGGGCTTCATATCGCCAATGAAATAATGGAAGCTCAAAAAGGAAGATTAATTTTTCCTGACGCTGGTGATTTTGAATTGCCAAAGGAATTTGAGAAGGGAGCAACAATAGTTTTAGCTTTTAAAAAATAGATATGAGTTTACCCTTAAACGGAAGAGTCGCTATAGTTGACGATGTCTATGAACAAGCGGAGCCTATAATGAGAGCATTGGCAAAGCACCAAATACCATATACGTTTTATAAGGGCGCAGATCCAAGATTTCTACCGGAAAAAGACAGCAGATATAATGACATCCGTTTACTGTTCCTTGATATAAACTTATTAGATGATAAAGCTGTGCCCAATGAGAAGCAAATAAGAAGTGCACTTATTTATGCATTGGAGCGAATTCTTTCACCTGACAATTTTCCATACTCAATAATATTTTGGAGTAGGCATCAAGAAGAACATTCGCAATTAATTATTGACATTTTTAGTAATGAATTGAAAGATCGTAAACCAATTTTGTTCAAGGGCTTTGTTAAATCTGATTTTTTTCCAAATTATTCGTCAGAGGAAGTAGAAAATAACATAGATTTAAAAGACGAAATAGAAAAAATCATTGAGCAACAAGAGGCATATTCTCAACTTCTAGTTTGGGAGAATCAAGTTCATCTTTCAGCAGATACTACGCTTCAGGACTTATTTAGCTCATACCATAAATATGAACACTGGTCAGACAATGCTAATTATATTGTAAAAAAACTGGCTAAAGCTTATTTGGAAAAGCATATAAATGAAGTAAGTTCAAGAGAAATCATTAGGTCAAGCTTCTATTCATTAAATGCGGTATTTAAGGACTATTTAGAATCTTCGATTAGGAATTTGAAAATTAGTGACGGAATGCTTTTTGATTTTGACAAAAAACGAATTGTTGTTGAGACCAAATTTATAAATAGAAGAATCAATATATCTGAAACTTTTATTGATAAAAAGGAATCAGGTTGTATTTTAATTGGGGATAAATTACCTACTATTAATCTTGAAAAAATAGTCTCTTTCCGAAAGTTAAAGGAAGATGCAAAAACCAAACTATTGTTGGAAGGCCATAAAATCGAAGAAAGTAGATTGGATAAGATATTAACGGAGGAAGCGTTTAAAAGCAAGCATTTTTTAATCGAAGATATTAAGCGCGATATCGTCAATATCGCATTGGTAGTTACGCCTATCTGTGATTTCGCGCAAAAAAATAATGTACTTGACAGAATTGTAAGCGGTGGATTGATTCCAACCTCTTTTAGAGAGAGTATTGATGATCGATCTGAAGCTATATATATTTTGCCGATATCACTTTGTTATGAACAAAAAGATTACATTCTATTATTGGACTTTCGGTATTTTTCAACAACAGACTTAAATTCTGAGATAGTAAAGCCAATATCAAGAATTCGACAAGAACTTCTTGCGGAAATACAATCAAAATTATCTAGACATATCAACAGGCAAGGGATATTATTTTTAGATGAAAGAGTATAAATGATCTTTACGGCTGCATTTTTCCTTAATTGATCTCTCAAAATCACAAGTCAATAATCTCCAATCCAAATCCACCCTTAGTTCTCCTATCTTTACTCCCATGCTCTCCAAATCCTGGTTCATTATTAAAGACGAGAACACGCGCACATTTGAGGTGGTAACACACCCGCTGAG
>JBASZP010000270.1:0-8704 GCA_049660965.1 Daejeonella sp.
GCATAGCATTAGCTATAATACTAACAGCTTCCTGTAAAAAAGATCATAAAACTACCCCTACCCCTAAACCAGACGAGGTGGTTTATAATGATTTTACCTACCATACTGTTAAAATAGGAGAGCAAACCTGGATGGTAGAAAACCTGCGGACTACTACTTACAGGGATGGAACTCCCATAAATCCGGACGCTAATGTTTCAGCTAGCGATGCAGACTGGTCTGCTGCCGGAAATGCCAAGATAGGAGCCTGGTGTAAGTATACCGGAGTGGGAGCTGATGATATTTACGGATTGTTATATAATGGATATGCTGCAAATAATCACATTAAAGCTAATACTATGGAAAAAAGTTTGGCGCCCAAAGGATGGCATGTAGCCACCAAAAAAGATTGGGATAACTTAATTAGTTATTTAGGAGCGGAAGCAGGTAATCAACTGAAAGAAAGTGGATCTGTGCATTGGAAAAATGATAATAATAATGTAAATGGCGGCAATAATAAGAGTGGCTTTAAAGGTTTGCCGGGGGGACTGAGATATGACACTGGAGAGTTTAAGACTAACAGAACTACAGGATTCTGGTGGGCTGCTGAATTAGGTAATTTGTATAGTCTTTCGACTGGTAGTACTACTGTAATGATCGGAGGAGGGATTGATCCCTATAGGGGGCATTCCGTCCGCTGCATTATGGATTAAAACCGGCTAATAATATTTTTAATATTGTTCTGGTATAAAAAGTGAATTTTAAATGTTTTTGCATAAGTCCACTTTTAAATTTATCATTGGATAAAATTTAAAAGTCTTATGTCCGTCACTAAAAAAATCCTGCTCATATTATTTATTGCTTTTATACTGATCCAGTTTATACGTCCTGAAAAGAATTTGTCCGCCGGTCAGGCGCCCGATGATATTTTTAATCGATACCCTGCTACCGGAAATGTAAAGCATTTGGTTATAACCGCCTGTTATGATTGCCATGGCAACAATACCAATTATCCCTGGTATGCAACTATTCAGCCTGTAGCCTGGTGGCTGACCCGCCATGTAAAGCAGGGTAAAAGGCATCTTAATTTTAATGAGTTTGCCAAATACACGGCAAAACGGGCTGATCATAAATTAGAAGAGGTGATAGATGAGGTAAATGAAGATAAAATGCCTTTAAAATCGTACACCTTTATTCACCGGAACGCTGAACTGACTAAAGCACAGCGCAAAGAAATAACCGACTGGGCGGCAGCAACCAGGAAAATAATTATGGCTGATAGTTTAAGCAAAGCATCGCAACTTTAATTCTCCGGACTTTTTCAGAAGGGTTTATAGGGTCCATGTAACAAGTTATATAATCATTCGTCTGAAAAGATGTTCAGTTCACAGCTTTTAAAACTAAACTAATAATTGCAGGTTGTAATTATTGTATAAAATATATCCATAAATACATGATTTGTTGATAGACATAAAAATTTGCTTATAATGCAGTACATTTGCACCTGATTAATTAACATGTATCCGGGTTATCTTCCTGCTAATGAATAATAATAGAGTTAATATACTTAGTGTATCTTTAAACCGGTGGGAACTTGCCTGGCAGGATACGCGGTTTAAGCAAAAATTCCTGTTGGGGGCAGGCTTGTTCGGATCATTATTATTGATATTTCCTATATTTTACGAGTTTATACAATCCCGCAACGGATACGACCAGCACGATACCATTTTGCATTTGCTTCCGGCCCTGGATGTTTCTATGCCTATTTTTATAATTACCTGGGTAATGGGTGTTTTAACTACAACACGGGCCCTGCAAAAGCCGGAAATGTTTATTGTTTTTATGTACGGCTTTATTATATTAAATGTATTGAGGTTTTTTACCATCAGTTTAGTTCCTTTTGATCCGCCTCATAATTTAATTCCAATTACTGATCCGATCAGCAATCATTTTTATGGGGAAGGCTATGTTACTAAAGACCTGTTCTTTTCCGGGCATACCGCTATCCAGTTCTTGTTTTATTTATGTTTAACAAAAAGGTCTGAAAAAATAATGGCCCTGTGCGGGACTATTGCAATGAGTATTTTAGTGCTTGTACAGCATGTTCATTTTACTATTGATGTAGTTTGCGCCCCGTTTTTTGCCTATATCTGTTATTTAATAGCCACAAAATTTGTTGGATATCCTTTAGTACAAAAAAGTATATTAAAAAAGAGGATCAGTTTTGCAGAAAGAACTCCGGTTATTCACCGAAATGCTCATTTGGCTAAAAGTCAGCATAAAGAAATAACGGATTGGCCGGCAGAGACTAAAAAAATAACCAGGACTGATATTTTAAGTAAAAAACCCCAGCTTTAACCCAGGGTTTTTAGAAGGTTTTATAACGCTTCTGAAACAACTTCCGTTACTTCGGGCACCATTCGTTTCAATAAATTTTCAATTCCCGCTTTTAAGGTAATGGTTGATGAAGGGCAACCACTACATGAACCGCGTAATTCCACCGTTACAATTCCTTCATTAAATGATTTATAACTAATTGCCCCGCCATCCTGCTCAACTGCCGGGCGAACGTAATCATGCAAAATTTGCTGTATTTTAATTTCAGTTTCCGATCCTTCAAAACTGGCGGTTTCCTGTTCTTTTTCCTGAACTTTCAGCTCTGATTCTACTGCACCTTTAACAAATTCTTTTAAAATCGGTTCAATATCCGCCCAGTCGGCATTTTCTGTTTTGGTTATGGTTACAAAGTTATTAGCGAAAAAAACGCCGTTTACAAAGTTGAAACGAAACAATTCTTTTGCAAAAGGAGATTTTTCAGCGCTTTCTTTTGTGGGGAAATCTAAACTATTATTCGCTAACAGTTTATTCACCAGAAATTTCATAGTAGCCGGGTTGGGCGTACTTTCTGTGTATACATTTATATTTAAAGTGGCTGCGCTCATCTGTTCTATATTAAAGTAAAGGTCAAATTTAGCCAAATTTTAATTGACCGTCCGGCATATTTAAGTTATGACAAATCATTGACCCCTAAATACCGGTATAATTTGAAGGTTTTATATTTTTAAGTTCAATTTTTACTTCGTCTGATAGTTCTAACTGGTTTATAAACTTTCCAATGGTATTTGAATTTATGTGCTGGTTAGTGCGTGTAAGTTCTTTTAATGTTTCATACGGATTAGGGTAGCCTTCGCGGCGAAGAATGGTTTGTATAGCTTCTGCAATAACTGCCCAGTTATTCTCCAGGTCATGCTTTATGGCTTCTTCATTTAAAATCAATTTGTTTAAACCCTTAACAGATGATTTTATCGCGATAAGTGTATGTGCCATAGGTACACCAATATTCCTTAAAACAGTCGAATCAGTCAAATCCCGCTGAAGCCGGGATATGGGTAGTTTTGCAGCTAAATGCTCGAAGAGAGCATTGGCAATTCCCAAGTTTCCTTCGGAATTTTCAAAATCAATAGGGTTTACTTTATGGGGCATAGCCGATGAACCGACTTCTCCTTCTTTAATTTTTTGTTTAAAATAGCCCATTGAAATGTACAACCAGATATCCCGGTTAAGGTCTGTTAAAATGGTGTTTATCCGTTTTAATGAATCACAACAGGCAGCAAAATTATCATAATGCTCTATTTGCGTGGTGTACTGTGAACGGTTCAGTTTTAAGCGATTATTGACAAAGTTATTCGCAAATTCAAGCCAGTTAATAGTTGGATAGGCAACATGATGTGCATTAAAATTACCGGTTGCGCCGCCAAATTTCGCTGAAAAAGGAATAGTTTTTAATTGGCTTAACTGGACTTCAAAACGTTCTGTAAATACAGAGATTTCCTTACCTAAACGTGTTGGCGAAGCGGGTTGTCCGTGTGTATAAGCCAGCATCGGGATGTTTTCCCATTCTTTGCTCAGGTTTTTTAATATTGCAACCAATTCGTTTATTGCAGGCAGATAGGAATTTTCTATGGCCAGTTTAAAAGAATAAGGTATGGCGGTATTGTTTATATCCTGTGAGGTTAATCCGAAATGTATGAACTCTTTAAAAGGACTTAATCCTAACAGAGCAAATTTGTCTTTTATATAATATTCCACCGCTTTAACATCATGGTTGGTGGTTTGCTCGATCAGTTTTACGGCTTCTGCATCCGTTTCACTAAATTCCAGGTATATCTTTCGTAGCTCATCAAATTTAGTATGATCAAAATCGCACAACTGCTCTAATGGTAATTCGCAAAGAGCAATAAAGTATTCGATCTCTATATAAACCCTGAATTTAATTAATGCGGCCTCAGAAAAATAACCGGCGAGTTCTGCAGTATTTTTTCTGTAGCGGCCGTCAATTGGTGATATAGCGTTTAATGGAGATAATGTCATTTTAAAATGTTTTTGCGAAGTTACATTTTTTGAAATAGTTATCATTTTCAAATTATTTTATGGAAACTCTATGATATATAAAAAGTTTCCATAGTTTTGCCAGCGATTTAAAAGGGGCCGGTCATTGGATCTAAAAACACACATATTAACACAAGCTGATTATCTTTTTTCGCAGTATGGTATAAAAAGGGTAACCATGGATGATATTGCCAAACACCTGGCTATGTCTAAAAAAACTATTTACCAGCATTTCGCCGATAAAAATGCATTGATAGTTGATTTAATGCGAAATAAAATGGAAAACCAGGCTTGCCTGGTAGAAAAAAGCGCTGAAAACTCAAAAGATGCTATCCAGGAAGTTTTAATGGATGTAACAAGAATACAGGAAATGTTATCTAAAATGAACCCCGTTTTATTTTATGATCTTCAAAAATATCATCCTCAGGCATGGCTGCATTTTAAATCATTTAAAGAACAGAATTTATTTAAACTCATACAAAAAAACCTTAAAAGGGGTATTTCTGAAGGTAATTACCGGAAAGAGATTAATATTGAAATTTTAACACGGATGCGGATAAAACAGATTGATGATACTTTTAATCATACAACCTATCCCATAAATATGTTTACCATGTCTAAGGTGATGATAGAAATTACCGAGCATTTTCTTTACGGAATATGCACTCTAAAAGGGCATAAGCTTATTAATAAATATAAACAAATAATAGAAGAAGAATAAAATAACAAATATGAAGTACAAATTATACGCTTTATTATTTTGCCTGGTCAGTTTTTCAGCAGTAAATGCCCAACAAGCGGACACTACTCTAAATTTTAGTCTGAGTGAGGCTATTAATTATGCTCAAACCCATCAGAACAGTATCCTTAATGCCCAGATTGATGAACAAATTGCAAAAAACACGGTTAAACAAACTTTGGGAATTGGCTTTCCTCAAATAAGTGGTAATGCCAGCTTTCAGGATTTTATTAAAATACCAACTACTTTTCTGCCTGATTTTATATCGCCCAGTGTTTATGGAGTGCTGGCAGATAAGGGGGTAAAGGATAGAGATGGAAATGAGATAAAAGTCCCAACTACTGGCACAGACGCTCTATTTCCGGCAAAATTCGGATCAACGTACCAGTCATCAGTGGGCCTGGAATTAACTCAGCTTATATTTGATGGCAGTTACTTTGTAGGTTTACGGGCATCAAAAACATTTAAGGAATTATCAAATAAGAATTTAGCCCGCACACGTATTGAAACCGCTGTGGCCGTTAGTAAAGCTTATTATTCTGTTTTGGTGAGTAATGAACAGTTACAGCTGGTTGATGCAAATTTACAGCGCCTTAAAAAATCATTGAATGATACTGAAGCTTTTTTTAAGAATGGATTTGTCGAGAAAATTGATGTGGACCGTTTAAAAGTATTAAGTAATAACCTGGAAACCGAGCGTGGAAATATTGTAAGGCTTTTAGCTTTAAACGTTAACCTGTTAAAATTTCAAATGGGTATGCCTATTGAAACCGGGTTAACTCTTAAAGATTCCATTACTGATCTTCAAATAGATCAAATGGTGGTTGCCGCTGATACTTCCGCGTATCAAAACAGGATTGAATATTCTTTATTACAAACCCAGAAAAAATTAAATGAATTTGATGTAAAACGTTATAAAAGCCAGGTTTTACCTTCATTAGTTGCATTTGGAAGTGCGTCTGAAAGTTTTCAGTCTAATGATTTTTCCACTTTATTTGATCGTAATTTCCCAACAACAGTTATCGGGTTAAGGTTATCAGTTCCTTTAATTTCAGGGGGGCAAAAATTATATCGCGTTCGTAATGCTAAATTAGAAGTGCTTAAAGTTGAAAACAATATGTTAAATCTTAAAAACGGCATCAGCCTGGAAATTTCACAGGCACAAACTGTTTATCAAAACGGGGTTCAGTCTTTAGAAAATCAAAAAAGAAATATGGAACTCGCTAAAGAGGTTTTGAGAGTTACCCGTGTAAAATATGAACAGGGGATAGGTTCCAGCTTAGAAGTAACATCCGCAGAAACCGCTCTTAAGGAATCGCAAAATAATTATATAACAGCTTTATATGATCTGCTCATCAACAAAGTAAATCTGGATAAAGCATCAGGAAGAATAAATTACTAAAAATAGCATAAACACAATTACATGAAAAAAATAATACTAATATCAGCAGTCATTTTCCTGGGTTCATGCTCAGGAAAGAAAACGACTAATAAAGCCGAAGAACTTGATCAATTAAAAAAGGAACGTATTGAACTTGATAATAAAATTGCAAAACTTGAGACCGAAGCCGGTACTAAAAACGTTTCAGCCAACTCTAAAGAAGTTACTGTGATGGAAGTGCAGCCCGGTTCTTTTAAAAATTACCTGGAAGTACAGGGAAAAATTGATGCTGAGGAAAATGTTCAGGTTAACCCCGAAGCGGCAGGAGTAGTAACCAGTGTTTTTGCTTCTGTTGGACAAAGGGTAGGCAAAGGCCAGGTATTGGCACAAATTGATGATAAAATTTTACGCCAGAATATTGCCGAATTACAAACCCAATATGAGCTGGCAAACAGTTTATTTCAGCGCCAAAAAAATCTTTGGGATCAAAAAATTGGTACTGAAGTCCAGTATTTAAGCGCCAAAACGCAAAAAGAAGCTGCTGAACGCCGCATGTCAACAATACGTTCCCAAATGTCAATGTATAAAATTAAATCCCCTATATCCGGCACCATTGACGCTATGGATTTAAAAGTGGGTCAGTCTGTTATGCCGGGTATGTCTGGTATTAGAGTTATTAACGCCAGTAAATTAAAAGCAAAAGCATTAGTATCCGAGTCGTATGCCAGCAGGGTTAACCAGGGCGATGAAGTCAGCATTATTTTACCTGATGTTCCTGATACGATCAATACCCGTATCAGTTTTGCTTCAAAAACAATTGAGCAGGCATCTCGCAGTTTTAATGTTGAGGTAAAATTAGCGCCCAAAAGTAGTTTACGGCCTAATATGCTTGCTGTATTTAAAATTATAGATTATAAAAATGACCAGGCTTTAACTGTTCCGGTGAATTCTATACAAAAAGCAGAAAATACGGATTATGTTTTTGTTGTTGAAAGTGGTAAAGCTAAACGTGTAAATATTCAAAAAGGTAAGGTATCCGACGGAAACGCTGAAGTTTTATCGGGCTTAAAAGCCGGCGATAAAGTAATAGTAACGGGTACCCAGGATTTGAACGAAGGTGATCTGGTGAAGTTTTAGTCTTCCCGATTTTATAAACTTATTCAAATATCATTCACATAAAAAAAGAAGATGAAAGACCTTGACAAAGAATTTAAACCCTCCAGTTGGGCAATTGATAATAAAACTTCCATATACGTATTAACGGCTATCATAGCTATTATCGGGTATTTTTCTTATCAGAATTTACCTAAGGAAAATTTTCCCGAAGTAATTATTCCCAAAATATTCATACAAACAGTTTACCCGGGTACTTCTCCTGCAAATATGGAAAACCTGGTAACCAAACAAATAGAAAAACAATTAAAATCAACTTCGGGATTAAAGAAAATAACCTCTAATTCTTACCAGGATTTTTCAATTATAACCGCTGAGTTTAATACTAATGTAGATATTAAGGATGCAAAACAACGGGTAAAAGATGCGGTAGATAAAGCCCGTCAGGATTTACCGAATGATTTGCCTAACGAACCTAATGTTCAGGATATTAATCTTTCTGATCTGCCCATCATGTATATTAATCTTTCGGGCGATTATGATCTAAAAAAGCTTAAAAAATATGCCGATGATCTGAAAGATAAAATAGAAGGGTTAAAAGAAATATCAGGAGTTGATATAGTAGGTGCTTTGGATCAGGAAGTTCAGATCAATGTAGATCTGAATAAAATGACCGTTTCGCAACTATCCTTTTCGGATATTGAACGTGCTGTTGGATATGAGAATTTAACTATTTCAGGCGGTACTATAAAAGCGGATGGTGTACGCAGAACGTTAAATATTAAAAAAGAATTTAAAAATGCGGATGAAATTGCCAACCTGATTATTAAAACCCCGACAGGTTCGTCTGTTTATTTAAGAGATATTGCAGAGGTTAAAGATTCATTTAAAGAACAGGAGAGTTATGCCAGTTTATATGGTAAAAATGTAATCACCTTAAACATAAAAAAACGAAGCGGCGAAAATTTAATTGAAGCTTCAGATAAGATCAATGCACTAATAAAGGATATGAAGGTAAGTTCTTTACCTAAGAACTTAGCGGTTACCATTACCGGCGATCAGTCGGACCAGACAAGGGTTACTTTACATGATCTGATCAATAC
>JBASZP010000271.1:0-6684 GCA_049660965.1 Daejeonella sp.
AAGCTTTACCGGGCTGTTTGAAAAGTAAACGGCATTATGAAAATTTTAGAATTAAAATTGTACAGAGATGGCGGTACAATAGAACTTAATACCGATGAAGGTGTTTTTTGCTTTGACGGCAGAATGAATACTAAAACCAAAGGCGCATTATATTCAGGTTATCCGCAAAAAGATAATTTAATAGAAAACCAGAAAGAATTAGAGACTAAAATTATAGAAGCCTTAAAAGAATATAAGGATGATAGTCAGCTGGGTTTTATTGAATATCTAATCGACTCCATAGGCAAATCATACCAACAATAATTTGGCTAAGTAGTGCGCACTTTCTGCGGATCATAATTTAAAATAATTAAATGCTGTGTATTACGGTCATTTCTTCCGCGAACATTATAAGTGTAATTCTTCTTAAAATCTAAAATGTAAATACCCTCTTTCTCGTAAAGAGACCGGATAAAAGGAGTTTCTTTAATAACCATCATCCATTTAGCCGATATTTTTTCTAAACATGCACATAATCTTCGCTGGTCATGCTGTGTAAATGTATTTTGGTCATATTCCGAAAATTCACTGTCATACGGCGGGTCAAGGAATATAAAATCAGAAGAGCTTAGCGTTAGTGTTTTCAAGAAATCTTCAAAATCAAGATTAGAAAAAGAAGCATTTTTAAACAGTTTCTTTACTTCCGCACTAAACAATTGTTCTACCTTACTTCTATAATTTTTATAATTATAAGCAGTACCTCCGTAAGGAATATTAAATCCGCCTTTAACATTATACCTGAACATAGAAGCATAACAAAATTCACGTACAAAATACCAGTTAGCTATTGCTTTAGCAGGGCTTAGTTTCCTTTTACCCGAAAAATCATCGTTCATCAGCTTGCGTAAATAGAGATAAATACCACTTTTTAAACCGGTTTCAAAATGCGCATCCAATTCATCATTAATAAAAACCCTTAATTCACGTTTGGTAATCCGTTGAATGCGCTTGAATTTATGAGCAAGAGAATCCGCTAAAAAATTAATGAAAGAAACAGGGTTTAAGTTAAACTCAGCATCAAAAAGCGGGTAATAAGCAGAATGATCTATTCCGTTAAAAAGATCTTTTAGCCTGTCCTTTAATTCTGTTGAACTGATCTTTTCGCTTAAATAATGTGAAAAAAGATTCTTTTCCAGGCTAAGTAAATCTTTGTTTAGCAAGGTAGCCTTATCCCAGGCATCAGCATATAATAAAGATTGGTGCTTAAATTCGGCATTATTTAAATTGGTGTAAAATGAGATAAGGTCTTTACTTTTATCGTTCAGAAAAGATCTTTTACCAGATTGTAATGCGAAAAAAACCCCTCCGCCACCTAAAAAAGGTTCAATGTATTGATCAAAGTGCGGTATAAACTGTTTAAATTCTGCAAACTCCTTATACTTACCGCCTGTCCATTTTATTAAAGGCTTAATTTTAGCTAAAACACCTTTTGTTCTTAATAACATAAATTTATACTATACTAAAGTTTATGTTTAATAGCTGAACTTTCATTCCAAGCATAATTACTAATTAATCTACAAGGATAATTATATAGAAAGTATTATCAAATTTTTTCAGCAGAAAATAAGTATAGCTGCCATATTTTTAAACCCTTTATAAAACTACTGTCAGCTTGACATACTTTACCATTTGGAATAGCTATTGTTAAGTACGCAACAGGTAATAAAACAAAATCAATTTTATGCAAAAAGAAAAAGGGACCATTTCGATCCATACCGAAAACATTTTTCCCATTATTAAGAAGTTCTTATATTCAGACAACGAAATTTTCCTCCGTGAGCTCGTAGCAAATGCGGTAGATGCTTCTCAAAAAATTAAACGTTTGGCTGCTCTTGGCCAGTTCCAGGGAGATATAGGTAATATACAGGTAGATGTTTCATTTGATGAAAAGAAAAAAACTATTACCATTTCCGATAATGGTTTAGGCATGACAGCTGATGAAATTAAAAAGTACATTAACCAGATCGCCTTCTCTGGTGCAACAGAATTTGTAGAGAAATTTAAAGACGCCAAAGACGCTAACGAGATCATCGGCAAGTTTGGTTTAGGTTTTTACTCTGCCTTTATGGTGGCCGATCAGGTAGAAATTCAAACCCTGTCTTATTTAGATGGCGCAGAACCCGCCCGCTGGATATGTGACGGAAGTACCGAGTTTGAAATTAGCAAAGGAAAACGTAAAACCCGTGGTACAGATGTTATTTTGCATATCAATAAAGACTCCGAAGAATTTCTGGATAAACACAAGCTCCAAACAATTTTAGATAAGTACTGCAAATTTTTGCCCGTTCCAATTAAGTTTGGCTCTAAAACCGAACAGCAGCCCGATGGAGAGGATAAAGAAGGTAAGCCTAAATACAAATCAGTAGAAACAGATAATATTATTAATAACACCAGTCCGATCTGGACCAAAGCGCCTGCCGAATTAAGCGACGAAGATTATTTGAATTTTTACAAAGAATTATACCCTTTTTCAGATGATCCCCTGTTCTGGATCCATCTCAACGTAGATTACCCTTTTAACCTTACGGGAGTACTTTACTTCCCTAAGCTGAAACCTGATTTTGAAATGCAGCGGAACAAGATCAAACTTTTCTCCCGCCAGGTTTTTATAACAGATGAGGTAAAAGATGTTGTTCCGGAGTTTTTAATGCTGTTACACGGCGTGATCGATTCACCAGATATTCCTTTAAACGTTTCCAGAAGTTTTTTACAGGCAGACAGTAATGTAAAAAAGATAAACAGTTATATTACTAAAAAGGTTGCTGATAAACTGGCAGACCTGTTTAAAACTGACCGTAAAGGTTTTGAAGAAAAATGGCCGGATATTGGCCTTTTTGTGAAATACGGCATGATCAGCGATGATAAGTTTTATGATAAAGCCAAAGACTTTGCACTAATAACCAATACAAAGAACGAACATTTTACGCTGGAGGAATACAAAGAGAAAGTAAAATCCCTGCAAACCGATAAAAACGATACTTTAGTTTATCTCTATTCAACCGATGTAACCAGGCAGGATACCTTTATCCAGTCCGCTAATAGAAAAGAGTATGATGTACTGGTGATGAACTCCCCGATTGATAACCATTTCATCAGCCAGTTGGAACAGAAACTTGAAAAGACTTCATTAAAACGTGTAGATGCGGATGTTGCCGATAAGCTGATTGTAAAGGATAATGAAACCACGGCTATTTTAAACGATGATGAAAAAGGCAAGGTAAAAGCGGTTTTTGAAAAAGCCATTACCAAACCCAACATGCATGTAGAGATAGAAAGCCTGAACCCCGATGAATTACCCGTAACTGTAACCATGGATGAATTTATGCGCCGCATGAAAGATATGTCGCAAATGGGAGGCGGAATGAGTTTTTACGGCGCTATGCCCGATAATTACAAAGTGGCCGTTAACGGAAACCATAAACTGATTAGCCGTATACTGCTGGCAGAAAACGAAGAAGAGCAGACCCAGCTGGCTAGGCAAGCCTTTGACCTGGCCCTCCTTTCGCAGGGAATGCTAACCGGGGCAGAGCTTACCGAGTTTGTTAACCGGAGTGTGAATTTGATATAAAAGAAAAGGCGCTCCTGTTTTCCGGAGCGCCTTTTCTTCTAAACTGTTAAACCAGGGGCTAATTCCTAAGCAGGGTAATAAAGCCTGTGACTATATCTTTTTTTGCGGTACTGTCAATAAGCACATAATAATAGGTATCCTCTGCCAGAGGCTTACCGTTTACGGTACCGTCCCAGTTATTCCGGTACTTTTTCTCGCTTAACAATAACCTGCCCGAACGGTCAAATATTTTTATTTCCACTTCCTTATCCGGGTTCAGGTTAGCGTCATATACTACCCACTGGTCATTAATACCATCTCCGTTAGGTGAAAGAATATTGGTGATAGCGCCCTGTTCTTTAGTGTTATTCGGATTAGAAGGAATATTGACTTCATACGAACTTTCATAAGCCCCCATATCTACGGCTTTACCTGCTATGCGGGGTTTCCCGCTGATATCGGCAGGGATGCCCAATATACTGATGTTATTTCCCTGATCAATCGCAGGGCTGCCTTCCATCAGGCTGAAATCTCCATCTTCGGGCTTGACAAATAAGGGGTTTGTATTGATGTTATAATTGGTATTGCCCGCAGCCGTATAAACTTCTTTCCCCGGCTCTTCTTCTACCAGGCTGTAAGTAACCGTTGCTGCATCTCCCGCAATATTCCCGTTTTCTAATCCACTTACAGCAGTATTACCATAAAGAATGGAATTAGTAATAGTGGCTTTAGCATTATTATTGTTTCTGATAGCACCTCCCATAGCTTGCGGCGAGGTAACACTATTGCCGCTGAAGGTGCTGTTTTTGATGTTTACCTCAGAGCCATGATTATAAATGGCTCCTCCTCCATATACATCGGCAGCAGTATTGTGATAAAAAACAGAATTAATAACAGCAGGGGACGAAGAAAGAAAGTTAGCCATGGCTCCGCCGGTACCCGCGGCAGAATTACTTCTGAATGTGGTATTGGTAACTATTGGTGATGACTGATCAGTATTAGTTATTGCGCCCCCGTTTCCGGCAGTAGCGGTATTGGAATAAAATATGCAGTTAGTAATGATTGGCGAAGACTGATAATTGTACAGTCCGCCCGTATAGTTCCCTGTATTATTCCTGAGAACACTATTGCGCAAGCCTGGCGAAGATTGATGGTTATACATCCCACCAGCAGAACCCCGTTCAATTCCCGCTTGTTGTATGCTTGCCGGGCTATTACCGTTCGCATTTCCATTTTCTATAATGAAACCATCCAGAACAGCGCTGCTATTGTTACCCACAGCTATTACTACATGGTAAGTATCATCTGTGTTAGTATCTGTATTTTTAATATCGCCACTTAGAATGGTGGGATTATTTATAATATTCCGGCTGGCTATGGTTTCCGGTCTTCCGGTCGTTGCTCCGGCAAAACCTCCGTATAAGGATAGCCCGTTTTTGAGCAGAAAGGTTACATCCCGCGGATCAGGCTGAACATTTGCGGGATAGGCTACCGGATTATAAGCCGGTTTGTATGTGCCTTTGGCTACCCATATTTCTTTAATGGCATTGTCTGTTTGTGCTGCATCCAAAACATCAGCTAAACTGGCTGCGGCATTAGCCCAGCTGTTGCCGCTAAAATTGCCCGCCCCGTTCTGTTTAACATAAACAATGCCTTTGGCTGCCAGGAAAGGCGCAACTATTATGCTGAAGTCCTGCGTAACAGTCCGGGTGTTTTGTTTGGCTGTAATGCTGAAACTGAACGTTCCTTTGGCGGTGGGCGTTCCGCTTAATTTTCCTGCTGTTGTTAAGCTTAATCCGGTTGGTAAAGCGCCTGCGGTTAATGTAAAATCAGTTTTGCCTGTGCATCCGCCCATAGTTATATTGACAGTATAAGCCACATTTACTGTAGCATTTGTTAAAACAGCCGGTAAAATAGATAGTGGTGTTTGCGCATCCTGCCTTTCATACGCTCCCATATCTACCGCTGCTCCAAATATTCTCGGCTTACCCTCTAAATCAGTAGTAATATTAACAACCGCATTAGTATTCCCGGCATTCAGGGCAGGCGAGCATTTTGACAAACGAAAATCGCCTCCGGCTGCGTTTAAGAATGAGGGGTCTGCATCTATATTACCAAGGCCCGCATAACCGCCTTCCACTAAACTGTAACTAACAATCAGGTTGTTATTATTATTCTCACTCTTATTATAAATTTGACCGCTGGTAGCTTCTTCACTGGCGGTATTTTCATAAAAAATAGAATTAATAATGGTAGTAGGAACAACAGGAGAATCGTAATGGAAGTTATATATGGCTCCGCCCTGGCCTGAACTATTTTTAGTAAAGGTGCAGTTGATAATGCTGGTAGAAGCATCTGCATTAATTATGGCTCCTCCGGCGCCATCTAAAGCTGTAGTATTTTCACTAAATAGGCAGTTAGTAATTACCACTAAAGAAATCGCGTAAAAATTACTAATATGCATGGCACCACCGGATTTAAGAGCATAATTTTCTGTAAACTTACAGTTGGTAAATTTGAGGGAAGGTATATCATTACTCCCAACATGATCATGACTCACAGCTCCGACTCCAACAGCCCTGTTATTTCTAAACCAGCAGTTTTTAATATTCGGAGAAGAATATCCAGTAATTTCAATTCCTCCACCGCTACTGTTGTAAATATCATTATTAAGTAGTGTTATTTTTTCACTATTGTCCTCATTTCCGTTGGAAGCTCTTCCTTTTTCAACAATTAACCCGTCTAATACAGCGGTTTCATCATTTTTAATAGATATGATCACATGATAAGCATCATCAAGAAAATCATTGGGGGTTTTATTAATATCCCCGCTTAAGATGGTCGGGTTTTTTGTGATGTTTCGCTGGTTTAGGGCGGTTTCCGTCCCTGCAAAACCGCCGCACAGGCTTACGCCGTTTTTCAATAGAAAGGTTTGATCCCGACCCGTTAAGAATACATTATCAACGATCATAGGAGCAGGATAATAACTACCCTTTTTTAGCCATAATTCGGTTTTTACGGTCTGGTTAAAGGCATTATATGCTTCCGAGGCTTGATTCATGAATATCTGCAGCTGATAACCGGGTGCGGCATTAGCC
>JBASZP010000272.1:0-2559 GCA_049660965.1 Daejeonella sp.
GGCAGATGATTTTTACATACAGATAAAACAATGTGACCGGCTGACTTTAACTCAATTCTTAGATCTTAACGATTTGGATAATATCCCTTATTTTTTTACATTTTTTGATGAATTTATTAAAGCAAATTATTTAAACAGCTACCGCGATAGCGGTAATATTATGTACGCCCTGAACCGTATTTGCATGCGGATTTGGGAAAACCCTTTTACTGAAATCCAAAAAGCACAACTAACCGAATGTTTGGTAAACTATTATACACATTTACAGCCCGTTTTCATCCATATATTTAATGACATTGAACGTGATCTGGTTTAGCGGAGATAGAATATGTTCTCTTTTTTACTTTTATGTTTATACTAAATTATATTCATTCCTCTTTTCAACCAGTGAACCCTGACATAATTCAGTAAGAAAATTCTATTTACTATATTCGCTGCATGTCCATTTCTGATATTAAAGAACGTATAGATGCTTTGGTTAAAGAACTAAACCAGCATAATTATAATTATTACGTTTTAGCACAGCCTGTTATTTCTGATTTTGAGTTCGATAAAAAACTGGAAGAGTTAATTGAACTGGAAAAACAATATCCGGAATTACAGGATCCCGATTCGCCAACTCAAAAAGTTGGCGGAGATATTACCAAACAATTTCAAACCGTAAAGCATAAATGGCCCATGCTCTCTTTGGGCAATACTTATAATGAACAGGATCTTAAAGATTTTGATGAACGCATCCGTAAAGCCATAGGAGATAATTTTGAATACGTTTGC
This sequence comes from Daejeonella sp., assembly GCA_049660965.1. GTDB lineage: Bacteria > Bacteroidota > Bacteroidia > Sphingobacteriales > Sphingobacteriaceae > Daejeonella. The sequence continues at coordinate 775 of JBASZP010000272.1, forward strand.
GAACTTAAATTTGATGGATTATCCATCAGTTTAACTTATGAGGATGGCAAATTAGTAAGAGCTGTTACCCGTGGTGATGGTACTCAGGGAGATGATGTAACAGCAAACGCAAAAACCATACATACTATACCCAAACAATTAAAAGGAACAGACTACCCGCAATTGTTTGAAATACGCGGTGAAGTGTTTATGCATAAACCTGCATTTGAAAGGCTGAATAATGAACGGATTGAAAATGGTGAAATACCCTATGCCAATCCCCGTAACTTTGCTTCGGGAACTTTAAAAATGCAAGACTCAGCCGAAGTTGCAAAACGTCCGCTGGATTGTTTTATGTACTTTTTATATACTGATAAAAGACTATATAATACTCATTGGGAAAGTTTACAAGCCGTTAGAAGCTGGGGATTTCATACCTGCGAACATAATGTGCTTTGCAATAATATAGATGATGTTTTAAAATTTATTCACAACTGGCAGGATAAGCGTTTTGAACTTAGTTATGATATTGATGGTATTGTTTTAAAAGTAAACAGTTATGCACAACAACATGAATTAGGTTTTACATCGAAATCTCCGCGATGGGCAATATCTTATAAATACAAAGCCCAGGAGGTTGAAACCGTTTTAGAACGTGTAACTTACCAGGTAGGACGTACAGGCGCTGTTACTCCCGTTGCCAATTTAAAACCTGTCTTATTAGCAGGTACAACCGTAAAGCGTGCTACCTTACATAATGCTAATGAAATTATACGGCTTGATTTGCATGAAGGAGATATTGTTTCAGTAGAAAAGGGAGGAGAAATTATTCCCAAGATAATTGGTGTTAACACTCTTAAAAGAAGTGCGGATGCAAAAAAAGTCATCTATCCTGAAATATGCCCCGAATGCGGAAGCAAACTGATGCGTAAAGAAGGAGAAGTCGTACACTATTGCCCTAATGACGAGGAATGCCCGCCACAAATAGTCGGGCGTATACAACATTTTATCAGTCGTAAAGCCATGAATATTGATGGATTAGGTCAGGAAACTATTGAAGCATTTTATAAAAGAGGTTTTGTTAAACACATTAGTGATCTGTACACTTTACATGAAAAAAGCGCTGAGCTAAAACAAATAGACCGTTTTGGAGAACGCTCCATTACCAATATGCTCGAAGGGATTGAAAAATCAAAACAAATGCCCTTTGAAAAAGTACTTTTTGGACTGGGTATAAGATATGTGGGCGAAACTGTTGCCAAAAAAGTGACTGCTCATTTTAAAACTATTGATAATCTGATAAATGCAACATTTGAGGAATTAGTGTCTGTTAATGAAATTGGAAACCGGATTGCAGAGAGTTTAACAGATTACTTTAAAATGCCGAAGCACTTGGAACAAATTGAAGAATTACGAAAACATGGTTTGCAATTTGAGACCGAAGAAAAAAAAGTTGAGCTAAAAAGCTCTAAATTTAACGGTAAAACATTTATTATTTCAGGAGTATTTGAAAATTACAGCCGCGAAGAGTTAAAAGAACTAATTGAAGCGAATGATGGGAAAATTCTAAGCGGTATTTCTGCAAAACTTAACTATTTGGTTGCAGGAGATAATATGGGGCCATCAAAATTAGAGAAAGCAACTAAACTAAATATTCCTGTTATTTCTGATAAAGAATTACTGCAAATGCTTGCATAACCAAGACTATTTTACTTAAATCCATGCTATAATTAAGGTTATCTTTTTAAATTAGCAAAAAGTAAAGTGCTTTTACTTTTCTATAAACCCCTGTTAAATGAATAAATT
>JBASZP010000273.1:0-3502 GCA_049660965.1 Daejeonella sp.
GAATTAGTTTATGCAGGCTTAATTTACCTGCAAAACGATAGTAAAAAGGAATCTCTTGTCTTATTTTGGCCGAAGCAATTAAAATAATTTTTTCTGTATTTATCTGTTTAGCGACTTCAACAGCCATTATCCCCCCGAATGAAAGCCCAATTAAAACCGGTTTATTAATTGTGATTTGGCTGGTTAACCGTTTTGCATATACTTCTATTGTTTCAGCCTTATGCGGAGTTAGCCAATGAATAAACGTGACTTTTAAGCCTGAAAAATCCAATGTTTGAAAAACACGTTCATCTGCGCCTAATCCGCTAAAAATATAAATATCATTCATTCTCTTTGTTTCCCAGATCTTTTATCGCAATAAATTCAGTTTTAATATATTGTGCCTTTTGCGGAGTAAACTTAATTATAACCTTTGTTTTCGGCGTCATTTAATTTATAAGTGAAGCCTGTAGTATTATACCTGACGCCTTGCAGGGTATCTGTTGATTCCCATAAGTCAAAAGAACTGATATGAATTGAAAGAGGCTGATGAAGTTGGGGAATGTTAAAATTTTCCAATTCTTTTATAGGATGAAACCTGGCTAATGTAATATGAGGAAAAGGATTTTCGAAATAGAATTTATTGTTTGGTATAAGTGGCTTAAGCGATTTATGCAATAAGGCAACTAATTGGGTGAAAAGATCATGCTTATGAAAACGAACCCAGATCATTTTAGGTTTTTTATCCGGCGCAAAACATATCTTATCAAATTCAAGCATTACTGACTGCTCATTTGATTTTTCCCTAACAAAAGAAGAAAAATTCTGAACAGTTATATCAATGCATTTGATCAGTTCATCAAAAGTATTCTCATCCATATTTCCAATAAAATAAATGGTCAGGTGAAGATTATAATCCTTCATCCATTTTACTCCCTGAATATGCCGATTAGCTTTTTTTAGATCTTCCAGGTAAGTTTGGATCTCTTCAGGAACGGGAATAGCCAGAAATAACCTGCGTGTCAATGGTTGTGCTTATCCTCTCCATTCTCTTGGAAATTCAGTTGCACTAAGTATAGTTGAAGATTGTTCATAATTTAAAATTGTTATTTCTGTAATTTCTGAATTTAATATTTCTTTATCAGTAACTAGTGTTCTATTTGTTAAATTAATTCCAAATTCAATATTAAAGTTTTCTTTATGTAAAATACATTCATCTGATTCATCATAATAGAAGCCGCTATCAATACTAAAGAGATCTTTAACTAAACTGCCAATTGATATTGTACCAAATATATTACCCTTAAATCCATTCTTGATTGTCAAAGAGATTATTTTCCCTGTATAAATATTTACACCTATGAGCAAAATATTTTTATAATTTAAAGTCAACCAATCGGGTAACTGCTGATTATTTGCATGAAAAGTCTAATCAGTTTTTAGTCTGGACAATGTATTTGAAAGAATAAATGCCCTTAGAGAAAAAGCATTTTCTAAAAGTTTAATCTCTCCTATACCCTCTCCTGGTATAATAGGTGCATTTAAGTCTATTTGTGTTACAATTCTCATTTGGTTGTCTAATCGATCTTTAAACTTTTGCAAATTTAACCGGGCTCTTTTTAATTAAACTTAATGGATTGATTTTTAATAAATTTCGAAACATCCTGAATAACCTATTTAATTTCATCCTTTACTTTCATGCATTTAAATACTCCATATAACCCTCAACGGCATTCTGTATCATTTCCCTTGTTTTAACATCATCATAACCGGGACACTTTTCAGGATAGGATTTAATATCATCCCAGCTGTTTTTTATTTCCAGGAGATCATCACTTATAAAAGTAAAAACCTGGCTGGATAAAATTGAATAAGCGGATTGTTTCGATTCCCAAGTTTGGTAGAATAATATCTGAAATATCTCTTTTAATTTGGTACTACAGTCCAGTTCTTCCAGTGCATAAACCATCGTGCCGTTTTTTTGATGATTTTCCTGTTTGAAAATGGCCTTTAATAAAGGTTCAACAGCCCTGTTATCTTTCAGATCATGAAGTGCAAGCGCTGCCATATTCCTAATATTGGGATTATCCAAAGCAAGAAGTGATATAAAAAAGTCAACAATCTCATCACCGCCAATTTCTATCAGTCTGCCTGCCGCAGATTTTATAAGATCCCAATCATCAGAAAAAATATCCTTTTTAAGCTGATCAGTTTCTTTTTTCAGTTTATCGTCCTTCATAGCTTAGGTTATTATCACTTAGTTATAGCTTTTTTACTATTCAGCCTCTTTCATTTCAGCCCGCTCCCATTTTCCGCCAATAAATTCCCTTGTGGCTTGTTCACCGTAATTAAGATCAAAAACCTCATTCAGTGTTTTGTCTTTTAAGATCATTTGTTGCAGCGAAACTACTTTTGCATCTCCGGCGGTTTCGTCTCCCGTTAAAAATTGCCAGTCCCCGTCCTGGTCATGAATCACACAAAGAATAGGACTGTTAAGTTCCAGGTGTTGCCGGGTGGTAAAAACAGAAAGGTCCTTCTCTTCCCTGAACTTAAAATCCGCATTACGGTCAAGCAAAGGCTGGCGGTATTTAAATTTTTCCTGGTAATCCGCATGCCAGGGGAAATTATTGTTCTGGTCAGTCCAAACCAGTTGCAAAGCGGGAAAATCCTTCGTTTTATAAAAATCAATGGCAGCGCCAAAATAATCGCTTATATTATTACTGTTAACTGCTACAAATTCCGTGTGGTTATTTTCAAGAAAATCGTCATATACTTTACCTACGGTCATTACCTGGCCATCTTTAACCATTTCTGCCCCGGTGTTTAATAGTTCCTTAAGCGCCGGAAGAGACAACCCGAATACGATCAGTTCGGGATGCTGATAATTCTTCCAAAGGCCAACCGTATAAGCTGCGGGCGGTAAATAATGTGTAGGTTCAAGTAATATTACTGTCCAGCCGAAACTCTCAATATCCGCTGAAAATTTGTTTTCGTCCATCAAATTATGTTCTTATTGTATTATGATTATATACTTGTTAGTATTCTCTTGCTATTTAGCCGATCCTTATTGTTTTAAAAGTATAGCGAACTTAGCAATAAATTTAAAATTACAAGCCCTTAAATGTTTATTCATACATTTTTGCACCCAAAAAGATATCCGTGGCTAAATCATTAGTAGCAGAAATTGCCAGACGTTTCGAAGTACGGAGAAGAGAGAAGAAACCTATTAAAAAGTTCTCCCGAACAGTAAACTCACTAAGCAAATCAGCAAACTGGTTCTCTATGCAGGCGAACAGGTTTACTAAAGCAGTAAACAAGTTCTCTAAATAAGAGAACTCATTATCCAATTAAGTAAACTCGTTTAGCAGATCAGGGAATTAGTTTACTTTATAAGGAAACCGGGTCACTTGCGGACACAAGATGTTTTCTTCATCAGTCAATCAGCCCTCTTAAAAATGGAACTGCCTTACTTCTAAAGGAAGGCAGTTTAGCAAAAAACCTATGCCTGTTCCCTCATCAAGCG
>JBASZP010000274.1:0-3414 GCA_049660965.1 Daejeonella sp.
GTTAATTTGACCAAATTTTGGCGCATTAGCTCCTGTATTATTAGTACTGCCTTCTTTATTTCCTACCATTAATAAGGCTTTATCTACAGGGCCTATTACTTTCCCCATATCAATTCCCTGTTGAACAGTTCCTTTACCATACGTTTGAGTACCAATAATTATTCCACGGCCATAATCTTGTATAGCTCCGGCAAAAATTTCTGAGGCTGATGCACTAAAACGATCAACCAGAACACCCATAGGGCCATTCCAGGCAATTGACGGGTCTTCATCTTCATCCACTTCAATACGGTTACGGGCATCACGTACTTGTACAACCGGACCTGATTTAATAAATAAACCGGTTAAACTGATTGCTTCGGGCAATGAACCACCTCCATTACTGCGTAAATCAATAATTACCGCATCTACCTTTTGTTGTTTTAAACTATCCAATAATAATTTAACATCACGTGTGGTACTTTTATAGTTAGGATCACCAGCTTGCATGGCTTTAAAATCTGCATAAAAAGCGGGAATATCAATAATCCCAACCTGGTATGTTTTTCCATTTTGCGTAACTGTTTTAATGGTTTTTTTTGCAGACTGATCTTCCAGTATTACCTTATCACGCATTAATTCTACAATTTTAGGTTTAGATGATAGCTCCTGTCCCGCAGGGATAATCTTTAAACGTACTATTGTTCCTTTTGGCCCCTTAATTTTAGTTACGGTTACATCTAATCTCCAACCAATCACATCTACAAACTCACCATCTTTACCCTGCGCTACCGCGATAATACGATCATCTACATTTAAGGTTTTAGCTTTAAATGCCGGACCACCCGGAATAATTTCAGCGATTTTTACTACTTCATTCTCTAACTGCAAACGGGCGCCAATACCTTCAAATGTGCGGGCTAATTCTTCATTAAACTCCTGTGCTTTATTGGGTACAAAATAATTGGTGTGCGGATCAACCGTTTCTGTAAATGCATTCATATAGAATTGAAATACATCCTGATTATTGAACTTTGATGACTGCGAAACTAGATTTTCATATCGTTTTTTTAAGGTTTCAGTAATCTTAGCCGTATCCGTCCCGGTAATTTTAAGATTTAATAATTCATATTTAATACGTTTAGTCCATAAATCAATGGCATCTTTTTCTGAAGAAAACCAGGGCATTTTTTCACGGTTATAAGTGTACACTTCCTGCTTACTAAAATCGAACTTATTGTTAATTTGGCTTAGTGCAAATTTCACCCGTTCATTATAGCGCTTTTGATAAACATTAAACATATAGAAAGGTGCACTCAAATCTCCGCTACGGGTATCATCATCCATCGTATTCCGGAATTTCTCAAACTCATTTACATCACTCTGTAAGAAATAATTCCTGTTTGGATCCAGGGTTTTTAGATAACGGTCAAATACCGCGGATGAGAAAGAATCATTAACAGCAATTTTTTTATAGTGGAAGGTCTCCAGTAGTTTAACCAGTTCTTTGGCTACTACTGCTTGCTGTGCATCTGGCTTCAGATCATTAGGGTCAATAGCGGATGTAACACGCGGGTCGGCTTTGCAAGCTAAGGTTGCAATAATAAACAAGGCCAGATATATTTTTTTTATCATTTCTTTAACAGATTTTAAATTCAGCATTTGTAAAAAAGTATCTGATTTGATACCAAAACTTTAAATTATTAATAAAACAGTTAGTATTCCTGATTGATTTAAATCCACTTGATCTCAATTAAACATAATATAGTGAGACTTGTTTTGAGGCTTATTAAACTAAGTAAACTTATAAAAATGCACTCATTAAATGTCCGCTTAAAATCTATTTACCTGAGTTTAACAAAACAGCTTTTAAATATAAGGTAATATATGCATTCTGATGAAGAAGTATCTGTTTTGTTGCATTCATCCGTTTAAAATTAGAAGTTAAATTCATTAACGGTTAACTTACGTCAGAAATTATCTGAGCCTGTAGTGAACTAATCTATTCGAACACCTTTACTTCATTATCATAAGAGGCCCAAACCATATAGGGATGAGAATCGCAATGATATAGTTCACCTTTTGAAGAAATTCCAATTATACCAGCAAAACCGTCAAATACTTTAAGTTCTGCAAATGATTTTTCTGAAGCATCTCTAAGAGAAAAACCATCTGTTACCCGTGTCACTATTTTTGTTGCTAAGGAAGCGCTCACAATATCTTCACCAACCCCGGTACAGGATACTCCCGCAAATAAATTAGCATAATTACCCGCTGTTGTTGCCGAATCACTTACACGGCAAGGCATTTCAAATCCTTTACCACCGGTTGAAGTTGCAGCAGCAATATTTCCATTTTTATCTAAGGTTACACAACCCACAGTTCCTAATCGAATGGATTCATTCAGTTTGTTTTCATATTCTTGCCTGCGTTGCGCTATTTCCGGATTAAAATATTCAAAACCGTTTTGACGGGCAAAATCTAAAGCACCTGCACCACTTAAAACCCGGTCATCACAGGATAATAGTTTAGCAGCTACCTGAACAGGATTTTTAACATCTTCAATATTGATTACTCCTGAAAATTTTTGTGTTTTCCCATCCATTAAACCTGCACTAAGGCGTATCTTTCCATCGCTCTGAATTTGAGAACCAATACCCGCATTAAAAAGATCACAATCTTCTAATAATGATACCGCATAAACTACGGTTTCTAAAGCGGTATGTGTTTCCAGGAAATGATGTGCTTGTTTTACTATAGCAAAAAGTGCTTCTTGTTTTGCCTGTTTAACTTGTTGGTTAGTGTGCGATTCGCTGAAAAAGCCCCCATGGATAATTACTTTATGTTGCATTAATTGCCGTAGTCTTTTAAGTTAGTATAAACTTCTTCTTTTACCTTTGAGGTTTTGGTAATATGCAATTTCTGTTTATGCAGATCATACTTATCAAATATGGACATCACGTGTACTTTTAAGCCATCAATAGAAACAGGCGCTCCCATTTCTACATCATAAATACTGGTTTTATTAATAAAACGCCCGTCAACCAAAATTGTTAATCCTGATCCTATTGCTTCCATGCAATATCCTTCTGTAATAAGTAACCCCGCATCTTCACCCAGGCCAATACCCAGCATTCCGGGATTACTGGCCACCGCGTAAAATAACCTTCCAATACGGCCACGCTGTACAAAATGAGTATCTATAATAACTGAGTCTATAAAACCTAAACCACCGGTAATTTGTACTTCGCCTTTAATTAATGCTTCGCTGCTGCTGCCGCGATAGATCATATTGGTTGAAGCTGATGCGGCCCCGGCCGAAGTACCTGCAACCAAAAAATTATCTTCTCTATACCGCTCTTTTAATATCTGTAAAAAAGGAGTTCCTCCGAAAATAGAAGTCAGGCGTAGTTGATCACCGCCGCTAAACATCAC
>JBASZP010000275.1:0-6870 GCA_049660965.1 Daejeonella sp.
GTGCCCACCCGGATACCTGAAGTTATAAATGGCGATTTATCATCAAAAGGAACCATGTTTTTATTTACCGTTATTTCTGCATGACCCAGTGCAATTTCCGCAGCTTTACCGGTAATATTCTTATTGCGAAGATCTATCAGCATTAAATGATTATCCGTTCCGCCAGAAATAATGTGATAATCCCTGTCTGTAAATGCCTGTGCCATTGCATGAGCATTTTTCTTTACCTGGATAATGTATTTCATATAATCTTCACTTAAAGCCTCGTTAAAAGCAACCGCCTTAGCCGCAATAATATGCTCTAATGGCCCGCCCTGCGTTCCGGGGAATACGCCACTATCTAATAAAGAAGAAACCATCCTAAGCTCACCCTTTGGCGTTTTTAATCCGAAAGGATTTTCGAAATCCTTGCCCATCATAATTAGCCCTCCGCGGGGCCCGCGTAAGGTTTTATGCGTAGTAGTACTTACCACATGGCAATGCGGCAGCGGATCATTTAATAATCCCCGTGCTATAAAACCTGCCGGATGTGAAATATCTGCCAGAACTAAAGCGCCGATCTGATCTGCAACCTGGCGGATAAACTGATAATCCCAGTCCCGTGAATAAGCAGAAGCGCCGCAAATGATCAGTTTTGGCTTTTCCTTTAAAGCTACTTCTTCCAGTTTCTTATAATCTATCAATCCGCTCTCCCTGTCAACACCATAAAAATAAGGCCTATAAAGTTTTCCCGAAAAATTGACCGGAGAGCCATGTGTTAAATGCCCCCCATGCGAAAGATCAAACCCTAATATCTTATCACCTGCATTTAATAAAGCTAAAAAAGCAGCGGCATTAGCCTGTGCGCCCGAGTGTGGCTGTACATTTGCCCAGCTTGCATTAAATAATTGTTTTACCCGTTCAATAGCAATATTCTCTACTTCATCAACCACTTCACATCCACCATAATAACGCTTTCCGGGTAAACCCTCCGCATATTTATTGGTTAATACAGAGCCTGCCGCTTCCATTACCTGTTTGCTCACAAAGTTTTCAGATGCAATTAATTCCAGCCCGTTTTCCTGCCGTTCCAGTTCTTCTTCTATCAGGTTAAATATCAGTTTATCTCTTTTCATTGTGTTGTTCGCTTAATATACCGGAGAATTTTTATTTCAGATAGCAAAGGTAAAATACAAATGATAATTCGCTTACATTCATTTTAGTTTTTCACCCAAAAGTTGTTAAACCCTAAACCGGTTTCAATAATGAGTAATTCCTGCTGAAGCATTTCTAATAATGCCAGGAAATTATAAACGAAATGAACCTTGTTCTCCGATAAGGAAACAAGCGTTTTAAAATCCAGTTTTTTATTCAGGTCTATTAATGATTTGATGGCCAGTTTTTGTTTTTCTATGGTGTACGGATACTGAACAACCGTATGCACATCCTGTTCGATATTATTCTCAAAACGTTTAATCACCCGCTCATAAACCAGCATTAATTTATACAGGTCAAAAGACGCTAATTCTTCTCCCGGTTCCCCATCAGTTTCAGCAAATTCAATATCTGCATGAATATTCCCCCGCTTTTCCTGTTTAAAACGTTCATCTTCTAATACCCTTAAATGCCCGGCAACCTCTTTAAACTTTTTATATTCGATCAGTTTACGGATCAGGTCAGCCTTCAGATCAACCTCATTTCCCTCCTCATCCAAATCCGGACGCGGTAAAAGCAATTTTGCTTTAATGCGCATTAATGTAGCCGCTACAAAAATAAATTCGCTCGCAACTTCCATATTCAGCGAAGTTAATTCATGCAGATAATCTAAAAAATCATCAGTAATACGTGCGATCGCAATATCCTGAATATCCAGTTCATCCCGCTCAATAAAAAAGAGGAGCAGATCAAAAGGACCTTCAAACTGTGGAAGTTTTATTTCGAAACTATCTGTGTTCATTCAGCGCAATTGTCAAAAATACATCATTTAGTTTACTGAAAAATCTAATCTGCAAAATGCTAATAAATTGTTTAACAAATAAGTTAATTTTGCAAATAATACCAATACAAACCGAATGCAAGTTAAGGCTGGAAAATTACTGGAGCAAATCAACTATCCTTCCGATTTAAAGAAGTTTAAAGAAGAAGAATTAGAACTCATTTGCCAGGAACTCAGACAATTTATCATTGATACCGTATCAGTAAACGGAGGTCATTTTGGTTCCAGTTTGGGCGTGGTAGAATTAACTGTTGCACTCCAATATGTATTAAATACCCCCTATGACCAGTTAGTTTGGGATGTTGGCCATCAGGCATACGGTCATAAAATACTAACCGGGCGAAGAGAACAATTTCATACCAACCGTATTTACAAAGGCCTCAGCGGTTTTCCAAAACGAAGCGAAAGCGAATATGATACACTCGGTGTCGGCCACTCTTCTACCTCTATTTCCGCCGCCCTCGGTATGGCTGTGGCATCGCACTACAAAGGCGAAAAAGACCGTCAGCACGTTGCCGTTATAGGCGACGGGGCAATGACAGCTGGTCTGGCTTTTGAAGCCCTAAATCACGCCGGTATAGAAAAATCTAATTTGCTTGTTATCCTCAACGATAACTGCATGTCTATAGACCCCAATGTTGGCGCTTTAAAAGAATATTTAACAGATATAACCACCTCCAAAACATATAACCGCTTTCGCGATGATATTTCACATGTATTAGGTAAAATATCCGAACTCGGCCCCAATGCGCATCAAATAGTTAAAAAAATAGAGAAAAGCATTAAAGGAAGCCTCCTTAAAAGAAGCAACTTCTTCGAAGCCTTAAACTTCAGGTATTTTGGCCCCGTAGACGGACATGATGTAGAACGTTTGGCAAAAGTGTTAAAAGACCTCAAAGATATTCCCGGCCCAAAATTGCTTCATTGCGTGACCATAAAAGGTAAAGGCTATGCCCTGGCAGAAAAAGATCAAACCAAATGGCATTCGCCCGGCCTTTTCGATAAAATAACCGGAGAAATAAAAAAGAGCGCTCCCGATAAACCACAGGCCCCTAAATACCAGGATGTATTCGGGCATACCTTAGTAGAGTTAGCCGAAATAAACCCTAAGATCATGGGCATTACACCCGCTATGCCTTCAGGCTCATCATTAAACATCATGATGGCCGCCATGCCCGACAGGGCTTTTGATGTAGGCATTGCAGAACAACACGCCGTTACCTTTTCGGCAGGCCTGGCCACACAAGGCCTCGTTCCTTTTTGCAATATCTATTCAAGCTTTATGCAAAGAGCTTATGACCAGGTAATACACGATGTAGCCATACAAAACTTAAACGTGGTTTTTTGCCTGGACAGGGCAGGTTTTGCCGGTGCAGACGGGGCAACCCATCATGGCGCCTATGACCTGGCGTATATGCGATGTATTCCAAACATGATCGTATCCGCACCCATGAACGAAGAGGAATTACGCAACCTGATGTTTACCGCACAACAGGAAAACATGGGTCCTTTCTCTATCCGCTATCCCCGCGGAAACGGTGTAATGCCCGATTGGAAAAGGCCTTTAAAAGCCCTTGAAATTGGTAAAGGACGTAATGTATGTGATGGCGAAGATGTCGCTATTCTAACCATCGGGCATATAGGTAACGAAGCCGTAAAAGCCTGTTTGGAATTAAATTCCGAAGGCATACACCCCGCACATTACGACATGCGTTTTGTTAAACCATTAGATGAAGAATTACTGCACGAGATTTTCAAACAGTTTAAATACATCATTACCGTTGAAGACGGATGCCTGCAGGGAGGTATGGGAAGCGCTGTAATAGAATTTATGGCCGATCATCATTACACCGCCCGCATAAGCAGGTTAGGAATACCCGATGCAGTAATTGAACACGGTGAACAACCCGAACTATGGGCCGAATGCGGGTATGATGCATCTTCTATTAGTAAAGTGGTTAGAAAATTTACAGTGGCCAGGGCTACAAAAACCATCGCTTCCTGATTAGGAAGATGTCCAAGCGGGGGCAAATGCTTTTGTTTTATCTAATCCGCCCAACCCAGATCACTTATCAATCAACAACACAGGCTTCATATCGTCCAAATAAAATGTCAGTTTTAAAGTATCTCCCCCGGCAAGTAAAATCCTTTTAGTAGTTAAACGTGAACAATAAATACAATATCCTTGAAAACGATATTTTCCTGGTTTAAGCGATAATTTACTGATATTTGTTGGTGGCTGGATTTTATACAAAGAGTCATTTACAAATAGCCCTCCTGCATATATAGGTTTTTTTGTATTGGCCTCATAGAAACTAGAGATAATATAAGCACTATTGTCATTAAGGTTTTTATTTTTAGATATTGAGAAAGTATATTCACTCTTATTTTTTCTTGTTATACAAGAAGTGCATAATATCATTATAATAAGAGTACAAGTAATAATTAAACTTAGTTTTAACATCCTTTTTGCCCTTTGGGTTGTATACCATTTACAGTAGAGTTACTTTTTTCAGCATTTAATCGATCATTTATTATCTACAATCTTTTAATATAAAGTAAAACGCTTTATTTTTAGATAATAATTCACTTCAATTGAGTCATTAAGCTCTACTTTGAAACTTTTATAATGTGTTTTTTTACAACTTTTGCAAGAAGCGCCCCTAATTTTTATATCAGAATTTTTTAATTCGACTATAACAAAATTAGTATTAGGTTCTACAATGTATGAGGTATCATTAATTTTCAAAATTGCTGAATAAATTGGCTCTTTTGAAGCTATATCCCAAAAGCTTGCTTTTATATATCTTTTATTAGAACTACTTTTAAATCTACTAATAACTATCTCTTTAGATCTGATTGAGCTACAACTAGTAAGAAATATACTACTAAGTATATAATACATTAGTATTGAATGGTTTTTCATTAATTGCATCCTTTTTGCCCTTTTGGCTGATAACCATTAACTTCAGAGTTAGTTAATTCAGCGCCTAATCTACTTTCTATTCTTTGGCGTTCTTGAGAACTCAAATTTTTATAAGCTGCTGTTTTATCTAAAGCCGCCCAGGCCATATCAGTAAAATAATTAGTATCTGTTATAATATAACCTTTATTAGTAGCATACTCTTTTAAACTTAATGCAATATCATTCATGAAATTTTTTACGATTAAAGTATGTTGAGCAGTATTAGCTTGTATATTGTTTTTTGAACTTAAAAATTTATCCACTAATTCACCGTATGTTAAATTTGCAGCACTGTAATCATATTTGAAAGAATAATTCAAATATGCGTGAACTGATTCATGCAACAAAGTTCGGGCTAAAGATAAATCTGTAGCACTACTTATTATAAGCATTATCAATTGTAGTAGTAACTGTATAATTGCTGGGCGGCCATGCTGTTCCAGCATTTCCTGAGGAATTGCCATTGTTTAAAGCCCACTTCCACCCTGTTATACTCCCTGAAAACTTCTTAATAATTCCAGCTACAGAACCCTTTGATAAGTTCTTAACATCTACCAAAATAGCCTTCATACAAGGGCTTAATTGAGAATCATCAATTATCAGGACTCTCGCTGAGAAACCCTGGGCAGACAACCATCTTAATGAACCTTTTTAAGAATAGCTTTTACCGGAACGCTAAATGTATAATCCAGATGGCCTGATTCTCTTCCCGGCACAAAGAAGGGTTCTTCTTTATTGTATAGCGTCCATACGGCTTCATCTGTTTTTCCGTGAAGCAGCTCTAAAACACCTGAACCTTTAATTCCTTTTAATCGATCTATAAATTCAAAAGTTAACCTATTAGGCTCTGGCTTATAAACTCCTCCATGCTGTATGGTTTTTATTGTATCAACATTAGAAACAATCCGTCCTTTATGTATATATATATAATTTCCATACAATTGATCTATATATACATTTGGGCCTTTTAAAAACACTTTTCTTAAATCCAAAATTATTTTAAAAGTATCTAATTGGTGAGTATAAATCCAAGCACCTTCAAACCTTTGCAATTCAGGAATCTTATGATAGCTTCCTTCTTTCAATTGCTGTGCACTAACAATTAAAACAGACACCAAATAAATAAAGCTGAATAATATTAATTTTTTCATTTTAATTACAATTTGAATTGATTATTGTGTTATTTTCTTCTTTTATAGCATTCCAGTTATTAAAATTTGTGTTGCCTTTAAAGGTAATGATCCCTGAATTCTCAAGTGATTTTAATAAGGCGAGTTCATGAGCAGTAATTTCATCTTTTAAATATATATATTTATAAGAATTGTACCAATTATTATAATATTGCTCCAAACTATTAAACTTAACATCACTAGTCAAATTTTCATTAGCAAATTGAGCAAAAGTCAGCAAATTATCAATTTTCATTAAATAAGCAGTGCCCTGGGCAGTTACTACACCGGCGGTAAATGTTTCGGGGTTAACTGTTTTCCCGTTCATCGCTAAATTATAAATGGCTCGTACATCACTTAACGAAAATATAGGTAATAAGCCAGTATAATGGGTATGGATATAGCCATCAATAGGTGTAGCAGGATTAAGGTCAATGAAACCTGCACCGGATAGCCCTGCAACAGGCTCATATACAATTAAGCCGCTGGGTTTAACTCGCATTAAATATCCAACCTCATTAGGCAAACCAGTTTT
Organism: Daejeonella sp.; assembly: GCA_049660965.1. Lineage (GTDB taxonomy): Bacteria > Bacteroidota > Bacteroidia > Sphingobacteriales > Sphingobacteriaceae > Daejeonella. Next base: position 6,645 of record JBASZP010000275.1, read on the forward strand.
TGATTTCAGATCAGTCATTTTTGATTTAAAAGAAGTATTATTAGCCAATTTTGCTGCCTGGCTGCAAGGGTCTTCTTCCAATGGCGGATTTACAACACCATTATCACCACCTCCGCTACCACCCCCGCCATGTTGTGGATCATAATCACCAGGCACAGTTCCCCCGCCGCCAGATCCTCCTCCACCAACACCAAACGGATACTGCTCAAAACAATTACAGGTAGTA
>JBASZP010000276.1:0-4343 GCA_049660965.1 Daejeonella sp.
GTTGATCAAAAATGGGATATTCCCTGTGTGGAAATTACCGATTACCCACGCTTTGGATGGCGGGGATTGATGTTTGATGTAGCACGTCATTTCTTTACAAAAAACGAAGTGAAGCAGTATATCGATAATATGGTTCGCTATAAATATAATCTGCTGCACCTGCATTTAACAGACGATGAAGGCTGGCGCTTAGAAATTAAAAGCCTGCCGAGGCTAACAGAAGTGGGTGCATGGAATGTAAAAAAAGTAGGCTATTTCGGAACTTTCTCCCCTCCATTGCCAGACGAACCCCGCGATTATGGCGGATTTTATACACAGGATGATATAAAGGAACTAATTACTTATGCTAAAGACCGTTTTGTAGATGTTTTACCCGAAATTGACGTACCCGGGCATAGCCTGGCCGCTATTGCGTCCTATCCCGAACTATCATGCACCCCCGAAGCGAAAAACTATAAGGTACGTTCCGGCGAACAAATTATGGATTGGTCCGCTTCCCCCGGCCCTAAGGCCTTAATAGACATGACTCTTTGCCCCGCCAATGAAAAAGTGTATGAATTTTTAGATAAAGTAATTACAGAGGTCGCACAGCTTTTCCCTTTTGAATACATCCACATGGGTGGCGATGAATGCGCCAAGAACTTTTGGGCAAAAAGTGATTCGATTAAGGCATTAATGGATAGGGAAGGTTTAAATAACCTGACGGAGGTACAAAGCTATTTTGAAAAAAGGGTGGAAAAGATAGTAGAATCAAAAGGTAAAAAGTTTATGGGCTGGGATGAGATATTGGAAGGCGGTTTATCCCCAAGCGCCGCGGTAATGAGTTGGCGTGGGATGAAAGGCGGAATTGAAGCCGCGAAAATGCAGCATGAAGTGGTTATGAGTCCCACAACCTTCGCTTACCTGGATTATATGCAGGGAGATCCAGCTATGGAAGCACGTGTTTATGCCAGCCTGCGTTTAAGCAAAGCCTACCAGTTTGAACCCTTGCCCGATGGTGTAGACCCTAAATATATCAAAGGCGGACAGGCTAATTTATGGACGGAGCATATCTATAATATGCGTAAAGCCGAATATATGACCTGGCCAAGAGCTTTCGCTATATCCGAATCATTATGGTCGCTGAAGCAAAACAGGAGGTGGGATCATTTCTTTAAAAAGGTTGAAAAGCATTTTGAGAGGTTTAATGTGGCGGAGATCAATTATTCTCCAAGTGTTTATGATCCGGTAATCATTGCCGGAAAAACTCCTGATAATAAATTGAAAGTTGAACTGAGCACCGAAATTGACGGCCTGGATATTTATTACACTTTTGATAATTCTTTCCCCGACAGGTTTTACCCTAAATATACAGAAGTCCTCTTGGTTCCAAAGGATGCCAGTATGTTGCGGATGATCACTTACCGTGGGAAACAGGTAACAGGCCGTATGCTCACTATTTCTGTTGATGATTTAAAAAAACGGGCAGAGAAGAAGTAATTAACAGCTGCCCTGCTTCCAAAACTGGAAGTACCATACTGCACAATGCATAACCCTGTTTCCAAAACTGGAAGTACCATACTGCACAGTGCATAACCCTGTTTCCAAAACTGGAAGTACCATACTGCACAGTGCATTGCCCTGTTTCCAAAACTGGAAGTACCATACTGCACAGTGCATTGCCCTATTTCCAAAACTGGAAGTACCATACAGACCATCGCTTTGCTTATATTCCAAAACTTGCAATACCATATAGACCATCGCTTTGCCTCTATGTAAAAGTTTACAATACCATATAGACCATCGCTTTGCCTATATGTAAAAGTTTACAATACCATATAGACGATCGCTTTGCCTATATGCAAAAGTTTGCAGTATAATTGTTCAGTCTCAGTCCGGCAAACTTTAGTCTGCTATCCCTGAAACTAAACCTGTTGAAGATTTAGCCGCTGTGTTTTTCCTTTTAAATAAACGGCTTGTTAATAGCAGTCCAAAAAGAGCGCTTCCCCAACAAGCGCTTAGAGCGATTATATCACCATGTTTAACATAGAAAGTTAGTTCCTCATTCAGGTTAATATCGGCCTTCAGTGCGGTTGCGGTCCACCATTCTGATCGTTTTACCACATCGCCCCGTTGATTAATAAATGCAGAAATCCCTGTATTGGCGGACCGTGCGACCCATCTCCTGGTTTCAATAGCCCGTAGTTTGGCATATTGTAAGTGCTGGTCCTTTCCAGGAGTATTTCCCCACCAGCCATCATTGGTGATAATGGCTATAAACTGTGCACCCTTTTTTACATAAGCAGCTACATAATTGCCCCATATCGATTCGTAGCAAATAACAGGTGCAGCGCCTATTCCACTCCGGGAATAAAACACAGAAGGTTCCGGCTGTGTGCCCAAGCCGCCGCTTGAGCCTCCGAAACCGGCAAAAACAGGTTTCATAAATGCCAACGCTGAAGAGAAAGGTAACTGCTCTACCCCGGGAACTAATTTTGATTTATGGTAGAACTGCACCCGAGCTGAGTTTTCAATCTGTATGGCCGCGTTAAATGAATCGTAATACCTGCCTGTGCTTTTATCCAGACGGGCGGTAGGGGTTTTAGCGGTATCGTAAACCGAATAGCTTTCAATTCCTGATATCAGGTTAGCATTCTTATACTTCCCTAAAAATTGCTGAACCGTGAAAAAGTTCGTATTGCCGCGGATATTTCCCTCATCCGTATAATCTGAAATAGCGGTCTCCGGCCATATAAAATATTCAGTATTAACCTGTCCTGCAGAATCTGACAAGTGAATCAATTGTTTGATCTGCTGAGCGGGAGGCATAGAGTTCCATTTTGCATAAGGGTCAATATTCGGTTGAACCACCACCACATTCGCGGGATTGAGCTTTTCCCGGTACCCCTTATACATCATTACCGAAATGCCAATTGGAATAAAAATACAGGCTGCTGACAGCGCTAACAATAAAGTCCCTCTTCTTCCTAAAGTCCTCTCCTTTGGAGAGGATTTAGGTGAGGCTGTAAATGCTCTATAAGTTTCAAAAACTAAAATATTGGTTATCAAAATCCAAAGCGTACCACCATAAACCCCGGTAAACTCATACCATTGTATAAGCTGGTGGAATGATGCAAAACCATTTCCTAAATTCATCCATGGGAAAGCCAGATCCCAGCTTTGGTGTAAATATTCATAAGCAATCCAAAAGCAAATTAAACCGGCATAGCTCCAAAAGCGATTGGTTCTTTTTCGCAACTGGTAGTACAGCCAAAAGGCGAAGGTCATTAATAAAGCCGCTAAGCCGAATGGTATTAAAGAGATGAGCACAGCAAGCCAGCCGGGCATAACCGCATTTAAGGAATTAAATACCCAATAAGTGCTGGCCGTATTCCATATAAAGAAAGCCAGGCCGCAGAGCAGGAATAGTTTACGCCCTTTTTTAGGCAGATCAGCTTGTATTAAATTTTCAACCGCCACTAATAAGAGCACAAAACCAATTAACAGGATTGGCGTTGTAAAAGAGAAAGGCGGCCATGCAAGCCAAAGTAAAATAGCGCTGACAATGGCCAGCAAATAATTCTTCTTCACCTTATAACTGTGATAGGATATCGGCTTTCTTGGTTTCGTATTCTTCCTTTGTGATCAACTGGTTTTCAAAAAGAGTCTTCAGCTTTTTTAGTTTTTGGGTTAGCTCGTCTTCTTTATTACTTATAAAGGGGGTTTGCTCTTCGGTTATCTGGGTGTATGATGCATTCTCATTAACCGGATTGGTAAAGCCTCTGCGTTCTTCCATATCCTGGTTGCGTTCCAGCTCCTTCTGCTTTTCCAGTTGCTCATTACAAAACTGGTAAAGTTTGCGTGCCTGTACTTTTGGGATATAATCAATGGCTACATTTTCACCATGTTGTGGTATGGTAATAAACTTGGCGCCTAAAAATCCTTCTTTGAAAGACACTTCCTTCACATCATTCCATGTAAAAGTGATGAAGTTCGTGGTGAGCCCTAAATTCCCCGGAAGGCAAAAGACAATGCGTTTATTGGTTACAGCAATACAATCGGGCATAATGGTAACGGCCGGTTTTTTTTGTATTGCCAGATAAACAATGGCTTCGCCCGAGGTAAGCATATCACGCAGTTTGCTCAAAACCTTTTCGGCGGTTTTAGGATCTTGGTCTTCTGTTAAATATTGTTCAATCCACATATTAGTAGTGTTTAGTACGGGTGTATATTTAATATATTGTGTCAGGTGCTTAAATTTCTTATTTTCCCGAAACGCAAATTACAAATTCTCCTTTTAAGGTATGGGTTTCAAAATACAATTTAATTTCCGCTAAGGTTCCGCGTACGGTTTCTTCAAAGAG
>JBASZP010000277.1:0-3657 GCA_049660965.1 Daejeonella sp.
GCTCTGCATTGCCTTTGTTTACTTTAACGGTAAACTCCATCACACCCTGCGGAAAAAAGGTATGATACAAAGCTTGCTTGTCTACCTCCTTGTATATTAAAAAATTGTTCAGACGGGTATTGCGTTTAGTAAAACGCTCTATGATCAGATTGACCGAACGGGTTTGTGTTTTTTGCAGCGCTTTATTAAGCTCAACATTATTAATATCGCCAAAGAGGACTATTTGTACGGCTGTAGTATCTGTAATAGCCTGGTCATACACATTGTTGGTATTATTAACCGCCAGGTTAGCCAGGTGGCTTTCGCCAAATTTCTTCTTTCTGTCCAGACCAATCTTTAAATTACGGAATGGATTGGCCATAAAGCTTTCTAATTGTTTCATTCTCTTAGTGATTAAGTGAAGGGCTTATTCAATAACTCATTTTCATTTTTAACTACCCGGTTTCTTCATTATGTTCTTCCTGGTTCAGGATTTTAAGAAGCGAAGATGTGTGTCTTAACCTGATAAAGCAAGAGTAAATGAGTAAACGGTAGGTATTATTTAGTAAACGGTAAATTTTGGAGTAAAGGTGGTAGAATAAGGGATACTTTATGGTAAGTTTTTGGGTAATGGTAAAGTAGTGTGCTTTATGCTTAGTCCGATTTTGGAGTAAGGGTAAATTAATATGAGTCATGCTTAGTCCAAAGTTGGAGTAAGGGTAAATTAGTATGAGTCATGCTTAGTCCAAAGTTGGATTAAAGGCAAAGTAGTGTGAGTCATGCTAAGTCCAAAGTTGGAGTGAGGGCAAAATAGTGTAGGTTATGCTAAGTCCAGAGTTAGAGTATATGCAAAGTGGTGTGAGTCATGCTTAGTCCAGTTTTGGAGTATAGGTAAAGTAGTGTAAGTCATACTAAGTCCAGAGTTGGAGTATAGGCAAAGTAGTGTGGGTGATAGTAGTGTATTTCTCTCTAAGCCTGTAAATAGCGGGTTTGCTAATCAGGCAGCATTTGCACATTAATTAATCAGCACATTAGCATATTAATTTAAATCAGCACATCTAATCTATCTGCCAGTCAATAGGGTTTAAATTATTTTGTACAAGAATTTCATTGGTTTTTATAAAATGGTTACAGCCAAAAAAACCATTGTGTGCAGAAAATGGTGAAGGATGTGCCGCTTTTAAGATAAAATGCTTTTTCTCATCTATTAAAGCAGCTTTTTCCTGTGCAAAGCGGCCCCAAAGCAAAAATACAATACCTGTACGTTGTTTAGACAGTTGTTCAATGGCATGATTTGTAAATAATTCCCAGCCTCTTTTTTGGTGCGAGCCTGCTTTTTGCGCCTGCACAGTTAAAGTGGCATTCAGTAATAAAACTCCCTGATTGGCCCATTTGCTTAAATCCCCATGATTAGGGTAAACATATCCCGGGAATTCCTGTTGTAGTTCAAGAAAGATATTATTTAAAGAGGGAGGTATTCTTACCCCTTTTTGTACGGAGAAGGAAAGTCCGTGTGCCTGTTTTGGTCCGTGGTATGGATCCTGCCCAAGGATAACCACTTTGACTTTGTCAAAAGGAGTATGCTCAAAGGCATTAAAAATAAACTGGTTTGGAGGATAAACGATGTTATTATCCTGCTGCTCTTTTTTTAAAAATTCCTTTAGCTCCAGCATGTATTTCTGATCAAACTGATCAGCTAATACTTTCTTCCAGCTTTCTTCCAGTTGAACGGCCATTTTATTTTTGTTGTGATAGCATATTAAACATATCGGTTTCTAAATTTTTTTGAGGGCTCTCTGTAATGCGCCCGATCTCTTTCCCCGCTCGGTAAAATATAAAGGTGGGAACTCTTATAATGTTTAAGCCCTCAATTTCTTTTCCTGCTGTTTTCTTTTCGTGGTTTACACAGATGATGTTAAGCTTATTTGTTTTATAGGCCAGCTTATCCATGATCTTTAAGAAGTGAGGCACATGTAATTTACTGTCATCGCACCAGGTGCCCATAACCAGGATGATCTTTACATCTTTCAGCAGGGGTTTCAGCGATTTTAAGACGAGAGTATCCGGTTCGTAATAGAGATACTGAATGGTTATGGCTTCGGCAAATTCGGGTATTTTATTTAATCCTTTCACATTGCAGCGGCCAATCAGAACGGGTTTGTTTTCTTTTTCAATAATGATCTTATTCATGGTCTGACCAAAGGTATGAATGCTCAAAAAGAGGAAAGTGCTTAATAAGATATTCTTCATAAGCATGATTGATAGTTGATTGCAGAAAGTAAAATAGTGAACATAGTTTGATTGTTAAATGCGATATTTGCAAATATAAAATCAATACTAAAAAAATGCCTAATTATATCAGATTAATATTTGCATCCCTGGTTTTGGGTGCAGCGGTTACATTAATAGTGTTTGGATACTGGGGCTGGGGGATACCGCTTATTTTAGTGACTATACTGATTGCGCTTACTTACTTTTTTAATGAGAATATGCTGATAGCCCAGTACTTTTTAAGGAAAGAGAATATGGATAAAGCGGGTGTATGGCTTAATAAGATCAGTAACTATGAAAAACAGCTGGTCTCTGCGCAGCATGGTTATTACCATTTATTAATAGGCTTAATTGAGTCGCGTAAAGCTCCGCTACAGTCAGAAAAATACTTTAAACGTGCCTTAACTTTAGGAATGACAATGGATCATAATATTGCACTGGCTAAACTGAGCCTGGCAGGTATAGCCATGGCCAAACGTAATAAACGCGAAGCAACCATGTATCTGCAGGAAGCCAAGAAAGCGGATAAGAATAAACTGCTTGCCGATCAGATTAAAATGATGAAAGAGCAAATGGGACAGTTGGACCGTACGGTTCAGCAAACAAGGGGTTATCGGTAAATGAGACTATCTTCTATTTCCATTTACCCGTTTTTACAGGTGCTCTCGAAGAGGACCGTGTTTGTTCTAATTTATATTTACTAAATGCAATGCTGTTACTTAATTTAAATATATGCTAAAATCCTTGATTGTTAGTTGTGTCCTTCTTTTATTTTCATATCAGAGTAAATGCCAAAGCAATTATGAGCGCTTATTTACCTTAAATCCCAGTCTCTATGATGATGGGTTTACTTACTTGTTATTTCTCCTTTCAATGAGTCTTTTATAAAAATTAAATCAGTAAAAAAAATATGGTATACAGGAAAACAGTCTTATAATAAAAATACCACCAAATATTGTACAGAATTTAACAGGGATGGAAAGGAAATAAAGTCTTTTCGTTTATTCTTCAAAGAGGGAAATAAGCAACCCGATACAGTAAATTATGAAGAAAGAATATATGATAAGTTTACAGGCCTTTTAGATACTGTAATAAAAATTGATGACAGGCCATTATTTACCAGCGTTTCATGTTACTATTATGATGAGCAAAAAAGGTTAAAAGAAGTTCTGAATTTTAGTTTTACTGAACAGAATCCTCATTCACTTGCCAATAAAATCGAAGAAAAGACTTCTTATCTCCCATTAGATTCAAATGATAAAACGATAGAACAGGTAGATAAAACGTCTATCAACGGCAGGCCTGTAGATTAGGAGTGTTCGAAACCTGTCATAGGTTTAAAACTCAGAGTACTATCCACATTTTTTGTTGATAAGCCTATGATTATGTTCAGATTAAGTTGGTTAT
>JBASZP010000278.1:0-2495 GCA_049660965.1 Daejeonella sp.
ACCTATAAGAGAACCCTTGACACATCCAGAAACTCTGCTGACACTTCGAAAAACTCTGCTGACACATCCAGAAACTCTGCTGACACATGCAAAAACTCCGCTGACACTTCGAAAAACTCTCCCGACACATGCAAAAACTCCGCTGACACTTCGAAAAACTCTGCTGACACATCCATAAACTCCGTTGGCACTTCGAAAAACTCTGCTGACACATCCATAAACTCCGTTGACACTTCGAAAAACTCTGCTGACACATCCGGAAACTCCGCTGACACTTCGAAAAACTCCCCCGACACTTCCGAAAACTTTCCTGACACATGTAAAAACTCGTAGCTCAAGATTGTGTTTTAAAAGGTACTCTTAAGGTCTTTTAAAGGTAATAATAGCTTATCTTTTTCTGAGAGAATAATCTCATCGGGATGAATGCCCCAATTTATGTTCAAATCGGGATCATTCCAGGCAGCCCCGATTTCAGATTCTTTATTATACAGACTGGATACTTTATAAGTAAAAATGGTATGATCTTCCAGGGTTACAAATCCATGTAAAAACCCCGGCGGAATCCAAAACATCAGGTTATTTTCTCCAGATAACTCTACAGAGAAATGCTGGCCATAAGTAGGAGAGTTTTTCCGGATATCTACGGCAACATCCAGCACTTTACCCTGTATAACACGCACTAATTTACCTTGCGCAAACGGATTTGCCTGGGCGTGTAAACCTCTTAAAGTTCCTCTTTGCGAACAGGATTGATTATCCTGTACAAAGTTTATGTTTATACCGGCATCCTCGAAATAGTTTTGGTTATAGCTTTCAAAAAAATAACCGCGGTCATCTTTCCATATTTTAGGTTCAATAATAAAAAGACCTTTTAGTTTAGTTTCTGTAAATTTCATTATTAATCAATAAACTCCATTACTGTACGGAAAGAAACTAGTTTTGAGTCGAATTTCTGGCTAACTTCAAGCTGTAATTTCGGGCTGAATTTTTCTTTGTATTCATTATATTTTTCAATGGAATCTGCAATGTACTGTATACAATAGGTTATGCCCTCATTAGGAGAATCTAATACTTTAAGTATACGATTAGAGACGAAGAGCTCTGTTGCCATTACATCAGGAATGTGTGTTTCACGCATCCAGTTAAGCCATTCCTGCTGAATATCTTCATCAATAATAACAGTTACATTATAGAGTATCATGCCGCGAAGATAAAGTTATTCTCTGTTTTTAAGAGCATTTTGATGGAGTATTATCCTAATTTATCGCCTCTTAAATTGCGATAACGCTTGCGGGCTTCAATCACATAAATACTTCCGGGGTAATCTGTAATAATCTTCTGGTAAAGTTGCCGGGCTTTATCTGCCTCATTAAGTTTAGTTTCATAAATATCTGCAAGCATAAAAATGGCATCATCTCCCCAAAGGTCGAACGAATAATCAGCAGTTATTTTTTGAAGTTGTAATACAGCTAAATTCAGGTTATTGTTCTTTAAATAAATGCGTGCTTTCGACATTAAAATATCATCAGCTAATGAATTTTTAGAATAGAGCATGTTAATACTGTCTAAAACAGCTAATGCTTGTTGCGTTTCATTTTTATAGATCAGTAAATCAGCAAAAGCATATTTTTTAAGTGCAAGAGTATCGGTTTCATTTTGTAAATTATCTGCAATAACTAAACTTAAATTAAGGGCATCATTAGCCATTAATTGGGATGTAGAACTTTTTAAAACATCTAATTGTGCTTTAGCCCATATAAAATCTCCCTGGTAAAATGAAAGTTTTGCGTTTTTGAACTTAGCTTCCTGCCCAACAGGCTCATTGGCGAATTGTTTTTCTACCTGTCCGTATATTAAAGCGGCTTCCCAGACTTCACCCGTAAGGATGTAAATATCACCAAGTTCTAATTTTGTTTGACCTGTAATTAGTTGTGACAGCCCAGATATTTGGAGAAGATTTTCTAATTCTGTTTCTGCGGATTTTGGGTTGTGAAGGTAAAAAGCCTGTAAGTTGGCTAATTGCCGTATTGCAAATGATGTGCTTGAAGTACGCCCGAATTCTGTTAATAATGCCTGGTAATCTTTCTCTGTATTTTCAAGGAAAGTGTGGTCGTATTTATTTGCCGCTAAAAGTTCTGACTTCGCTTTTATCAGATCTATTCTTGCCGGAATGTAATAGCGGTTTTCCGCACCTTTGGTAATTAAATAGTTAAGCGCTTGGATGGCTTGTTCTGATGCGTTATTATTCATCAGGATTCTGGATAATTCATAAACACGGTTGCCATCTTCTTTTAACCGTTTATCTAAGGCAAGTGTTTGCTTTAAAGCCATATCAAATTCTTTTTGCTGGATGTACTGCCAGTTTAAGAGCTCTGAATAGGCAATGTTTTGCGGCTGTTTTTGTAAACGATTTAACAAGGCGTTTTTTAAAAGATCATAATCATTTTTATCTTCAAAAATAGTTGATAACACATTTTCGGCCTGTAAAAGAACAT
>JBASZP010000279.1:0-2352 GCA_049660965.1 Daejeonella sp.
CATCTATATTTGGCAGAAATCGATGATCATTATTACCTAATCGCGGATTTGGGGTACTGATGTCCCATGGGGTAATTACTAATACCAAACATTTTGTTGTCTTATTCTTTTCGTAAAAGTGTTGTAACATCAAATAATGTGATGCTAAACCTGAATCATCTATACTTATATTAAGTCCAATTTTGTTAGTAATAGAATCGATTAGTTTCGTATCTAAAGAAGTTAAACCGGTACTGGACCCTAATACAACATAATCTAACTCAGATTCACTTATACCATTAACGATAAATTGTGGCTTATAAAAATTAGATCTTCTAAGAAAGTAAAGACTAATAAATGCTGTAGTATTTAGAGTTGTACATATTGCTAATGCATAAATGGTTATCTTTATCAAGAATCTTTTCATTCTTTCTAAAATTGAAAATAAATAAAGTTTGCTTGGTCCTTAAATGATCCCATAAAAAAAATCATAAGAATTACTATGAATAAAATCATTTTTGATAATTCGATTTCAGAATTATTATGCTTTACATTCTTCCATTCAATTAAAAGCAAGAATAAAATGGCTATAAATGTTATGCCTGACAATAATAAATGCCTGCTAGTTTTATGAAAAAATTGTAATGATACCCATTCAGGATTAAACATTCCATGTAAATAGGCAAATGCTTCAGCTAAATTTTCTGATCGGAAAAATATCCAAGCAAATGAAACTAATAAAAAAGTAGAAAGAATTTTAAATATATCATTAATTCCATACTTGCTATCTCCTAAATTGATTCTATTTCTATCAAGCATAAGCAAAGGCAAAAAGAGAAACGCATGAATTGCTCCCCATACTATAAAAGTCCAGTTTGCTCCATGCCAAAAACCGCTGACTAGGAAAATAATAAACGTATTTCTAATTCGAGTTGATTTACTGCCCTTATTTCCTCCCAAAGGAATATATAAGTAATCACGAAACCATGTAGAAAGCGAAATATGCCAACGCCTCCAAAATTCAGCAATATCCTTTGAAAAATATGGAAAATTAAAATTTCTTAACAATTCAATTCCAAACAACTTGGCTGTACCTAAGGCAATATCAGAGTATCCACTAAAATCACAATAAATTTGAAATCCAAAAAGAAACATTCCAATCCATAACTCAAGACTAGAATAACCTTGAGGATTTTCAAATATTGAATTAACAAAAAAAGCACAGTTATCAGCTACGACAACTTTTTTAAAAAAACCCCAAATAATTTGTCGAATTCCTTGAGTCGCCAAGCTATAATTAAATAGTCTTTTCTTCTTAATCTGAGGCAGTAGATGAGTTGCCCTTTCAATTGGTCCGGCAACCAGCAACGGAAAGAAGCTTACAAAAACAGAGTAATTCACAAAATCATATTCTGGTTTTATTCTATCCTTATAGATATCAATAACATATGACAAACCATGAAATGTGTAAAATGAAATTCCCACTGGTAGTATGACCTGCAATGTCCAAGGATTTACTTTTAATCCCAAAGCAGCAACTGCTTGCGCAAAGGATTCAGAAAAAAAATTGAAATATTTAAAGATACCTAGGAATCCGAGGTTAATAAAAATACTCAATAAAAACCAAAATTTTCTCTTCTTACCATCACTTGTTTCCACCATCTTAATACCAGTGTAGTAATCTAACATGGTAGAAAAAACAAGTAGAAAAAGGAATCGCCAGTCCCAACAAGCATAAAAAAAGTAACTTGCAATTAAGAGTAAAATATTTTGAACCTTCAATTTTCGATTGGTGACAAACCAATAAAGACTAAAAACTAGTGGTAGGAATAGTATAAAATTAATAGAGTTAAACAGCATTTACCACAAAAATTTATTCTCACAATTATCTCCGATTGGCAAAGTATTACAATCTGGAAGTCACTTATAAAGATGATTGCTATTACAATCAGTAGTGCAACAGCTTGCAAACTGTCTATACTATCAACCCGCTTTTGCAACATCTAGATGAGTGGTAGGAATCAATCACGTTTTTATACCACTGCAAATTTAATTTTGTTACCACATTAATATCGAGATTTTCTACCACATGTTGCCGGGCCTTTGTGCCGAGTTGTTCCCGCAAACCCGCATTCGTTAATACGTTTATAATTCGTTCAGAAAGTCCTGCATGATCGGTAGGGTGACAGAGTAACCCCGTTTCGCCATCTTGAATTACTTCCGGCCCTGACCCTGTAGTGCTGCCAATTACCGCCTTGCCACAAGCCATGGCTTCTATCCAGGCATTTGGAAATGCTTCCAGAAAAGATGGGTATACACAAACCTGTGCCTGTTGGATATACTCCAGTACTTTTGAATGCCCCACCCTACCCG
>JBASZP010000280.1:0-4179 GCA_049660965.1 Daejeonella sp.
CCTCCCAACTAATACTCTCTGGTAAATTCAGGCTTAATATCTGGCTGTCCGGCGCCATTGTTATAGGTAAAGGCAACAAGTCCATTATATGGGAATTTAATTTGTGGCCCAAAACCATCTGATACCAGAGCGCCGCTAAAATAGCTATCTGTAGAATATACAGGGGCCCCTTTACCTACTTCACCAACATTTGCACGCAGTTTTATCAGATTAACATAATTAGTTTTTAATGAAGGGAACGCTTCTGTAGCTACAAAACTTGCAGCTACTGCCGGATAAAATATAGAACGGTTTGCCTTAGTTAAAGTTGATGACCAGTCATTCCTGGCTTTAACATTAAATGTTAAAAAATTCTTATAATCCACAATTAAATCTCCAAATATACCAACAAGCCTGGTTTTGTTTGATCCTCTTAAAGGAGCATAGGAAACTGCATTTGAAAGATTATCAAATCCGGGAACAATAAGTGTTAAACCCGTAACTGAAGATGCTGAACTATAATCCTGATTATTCTCATTACCCGCTGTTAGTGTAAAATTGAAATCACCAAATTTCTTATTTCCGGTTAATGTGGCATAGGAGTTAAAATTGCGCACATCATTTACCCGATCAATAATACCGCCAACTGCAGCGCTTGATCCTGTATTTGCACCACCCCGACCTCCTATTTCATCAAATCCTTTACTTTTTAAATTATAGTAATCAGTACCAATCTTTACATCAGCAAATAACCAGTCTGTAAAATTATATTTAGCATTAATATTACCAAATATTCTATTTACCTCATCATTATATTTATTATGTTCTATAGTCCAGTAAGGGTGATCTTCACCACCATACCACAATTGTTTATTATCAGCATCCTGGTATGGGATACCCGTTAGATCATAACTTCGGGGAGTAAAAAATGCACGAAATAAGGGATTTGAAAGCTGATTTCCCTGCTGTGTACGAATAGAATTAGTATTGGTATAGGTAAATGAAGTCCCAACTGATAGTTTTTTAGTGATCTGGGTCGTCCCGTTAACTGAAAGGTTGTTTCTTTTCAACTTATTATTATCTAATAAATAGGTTTCTACCGCATTACCGTAAGAAACACGGTAATTAGATTTATCAGTACCCCCGGAAAAGCTAATGTTATTTTGTAAGTTATAAGATTGTTTAAAAATATCTTTAACATTATTAGGATATGCAGTCAGTACTTCTGGTTTACCAAAAGAGTTTGTAACCGTTTGACCCATAATTTTAGCTCCCCATGAGGATGAAGTGGTAGCATTATAAGTGCCGACGCTACCTTGGGAATACTCATTTTGATATTCAGGAAGTATATTTACATTACCAACACTATAACTGCTGCTAAATGTAATTGCATTTTTATCTCCTCTGCTTCCTTTTTTAGTTGTTATTACAATTACACCTGAAGCTGCACGAGATCCATATAGAACTGTTGCTGCTGCACCTTTTATTTTAAAACGGTCAGCGTTTCTATATCATCAGGATTAATATCAATGGCACGATTTGATAACGTTGGGCCACTCTGCAATGGGGTTCCATTAGCTACTGCAACTCCATTTAAACTTGCTACTGAAGAGGTGGAAGCATTATTGTCAATTGGAACACCATCAACTACATATAAGGGCTGATTACTTCCTGTAAAAGTAGTAAAACCCCTAATGACTACACTAGAACCGGTAAATGCACCACCGCTGCCTGCTACGCGTACACCTGCTATTTTAGCGCCCAAGGCATTACTAACATTGGTAACTTTTGCCTGTGTTAATTTTTCGTTATTTAAAGTAGCAGAAGAATACCCTAAACTTTTTTTACTACGTTCTATACCAAAAGATGTGACTACAACTTCATTTAATTGTTTAGAATCAGCAAATAGAACAACATTAATACTACTTCTATTGCCAATAGCAATAACTTGCTTATTGTAACCAATAAATGTAAATGTAAGTTGACTGCTACCTTTAGGTACTTTAATAGAAAATTTCCCATTAGCATCTGTTTGTGTACCTGTATTTATTCCTAAGATACCAACACTTACTCCTGGAAGCGGTAAACCATCCTCATTGGCAGTAACTACACCACTTACAATACCATCCTGAACAAAGTTTACTAAGGGTTGGTCTTGAGCTACAATTTTTACAGGTTCACTTTCAGGTTTGTTGTTGTTATATACTACTTCATTACTTGGAGTATTTATATCTCGTGCTAATTTAACATCTATTGTATTATCGTCATTAATATTAATAACCTGTGTGGCATAGCCTGCAAATTCAAGTTGTTTTGCGCCGTCTGGTATAATAATATAGAAATACCCATTCTCATCTGTTTTTGTAGTAATTCCGGTGCCCGGTATTGAAACACTTATACCAGAAACAGCTGAACCTTTGTCTTTAGCAGTAACTGTACCTCTTAAGGCTCTCTGTTTAAATTTATTGGATTGTGTAGTATCCTGTATTACTTGCGTATTATTCTGAGCGAAGGCTTGAATAGTAACAAATAATAAAAAAAACATACTTTGTAATAGTTTTTTCATTCTTTTTTGAGTTAGTTAATAAAATAAGTCCGTATTAATTTAATTAAGAACCACGAATTAACACTTTTTAAAAGTATAAAAGAAATAAAAATGTATTTTTTTCTAAACTTTATTTATAAAATGATTGCTATACTCCTGAATTTAAATGAGATTGTTATTGAAAATTAAACTAAAAATCTCCTTAAGCGGTCTTAGGAAGAGATATATTTATCTTCTGTTGCTTTTCTAGTAGGGCTTTTTTATGTTAAACATTATCTTTACAACTCTCAATAAACAATAAATTAGTATATGAAAAACATATCAGTAATAGGTTCAGGCGTTATGGGGAATGGTATTGCGCATACTTTTGCCCAGTTTGGGTATTCAGTTAATTTGATTGATGTTTCAGAAGAGGCATTAACACGTGCCATCCATACCATTTCTAAAAATTTGGAAAGGCAATTATCAAAAGGTTTAATAACCGAACCTCAAAAGGTTGATACACTTGCTAATATTAAAGCCTTTACAGATATTAAAACAGGTGTTAAACACGCCGATTTAGTGATTGAAGCTGCCACCGAAAACATGAATCTGAAACTCGAAATATTTCAGGATTTAGATAAACTTTGCAAACCACAGGCAATTTTAGCTACAAATACTTCCTCTATCTCTATCACCAAAATTGCTTCGGTAACTAACCGTCCTGACCAGGTAATTGGTATGCACTTTATGAATCCGGTGCCCTTAATGAAGTTAGTGGAAGTAATTAGAGGGTATAATACCAGTGGTGAGGTGACTAAAACCATTATAGAGCTTTCCCAAAAGCTGGATAAATCTCCGGTAGAGGTAAATGATTATCCGGGTTTTGTAGCCAACCGTATTTTAATGCCCATGATTAACGAAGCCATTTATACACTTTATGAAGGTGTGGCCGGTGTATCAGAGATTGATACTGTAATGAAATTAGGAATGGCGCATCCGATGGGTCCTTTGCAATTAGCTGATTTTATTGGTTTAGATGTATGTTTGGCCATTTTAAATGTGTTACATGCCGGATTTGGTAATCCTAAATACGCCCCCTGTCCCCTATTGGTAAATATGGTTACAGCCGGAAATAATGGAAAGAAATCAGGAAGCGGTTTTTATAATTATGAACAATCAGGCAAGGAATTAATAGTTACTGATAAGTTTAAAGACTAAACCATTTCCATAAACCATAGTCATAAGCATATAAAAAATTAACATCATGAAAATTTTAAAATCTTTAATCATGCTTATTATAGGCGGATTCCTATTTTATCAATCTGCTTCTGCCCAACCAAAGAGATCAAGAGTGTATTATGTAACAGTAAGACCTGCTGCACCGGTAATCGTCAGATCCGTTGCACCACACAAAAACGCAATTTGGATTCCTGGTGAATGGGTTTGGCAAGGTAACCAATATATTTATGCAAATGGTTATTATGCTGACTTAAAACCTGGTTATAAAAGGTATAATGAAGGTCACTGGAAAAAAGCCCGTCGTGGTTATGTTTGGGTAGGCGGACGCTGGGTTCGATAACAAAAAAGAGGCTGTCTCAAAAGTAATTTTGTCAGTTCAACTGCCAAACAAAATTTTGAGTGACTGTCTTTAATCAATAAAAAAGGCCGATATT
>JBASZP010000281.1:0-2878 GCA_049660965.1 Daejeonella sp.
GGCGGGGGTTAAAGGATATGAGTATAATCCTGAAAAAGCGAAGAAATTATTAGCCGAAGCCGGTTATCCCAACGGTAAAAATTTACCTGAAATTAAACTTCAAACTACTACAACGTATAAAGATTTAATTGAGTTTGTACAGGGCGAATTAAATCAGGTTGGCATAAACTGCAAAGTAGAAATTAACCAGGCAAGCAGTTTAAGGGAACTGGTATCAAAAAATGGTGTTAATTTCTTCCGCGGTTCCTGGATAGCAGATTACCCGGATGCGGAAAACTATCTTTCGGTTTTTTATTCAAAGAATTATGTTCCCATCGGGCCAAATTATACCAGTTTTAAGAATAAGAAGTTTGATGAGCTCTTTGAAAAAGTATATGCCGAAAAAGATAATGAAAAACGTTTTAAGCTGTACCGCGAAATGGATAGTCTAGTGATGGAACAATCTCCTGTGGTCGTTTTATTTTATGACCAGCTGGTTAACCTTTACCAGAATAACATTAGCGGTTTAAGTAATAATGCCCAGAACTTACTTATTCTTAAACGGGTAAAGAAACAGTAGGGCTCTTTCATACCACAACAAGAGAGAGGGTAAACGCATCCAAAAATTACAAAAACGCACTCGAAAATCACATAAACGTATCCGGAAATGGTAAAAACGCACCTGGAAATAGCATAAACGCATCCAGAAATCATAAAAACGCACCTGGAAATGATATAAACGCATCCAGAAATCATAAAAACGCACCTGGAAATGGTATAAACGCATCCAGAAATCATAGAAACGCACCTGGAAATGGTATAAACGCATCCAGAAATCATAAAAACGCACTTGGAAATGATATAAACGCATCCAGAAAGAGAGTGTCCCTTAAAGTGTGTAAATGATTTAGCTCTAATCCGAGTTAAAGGTATTCATTTATGCCCTGTCACCTAAAAATAGCTGACGGAACAAGATAATTTTACTTAAAATAAAATCCCAGGCACTATATTTGATGGTTATGTGTAATTAAAAATTAATTAACTTATTAAAATTAGAAATGATGAAAACAATAAACTTATTAAAATTAGCCTCTATTGCCCTATTTATGGTATTTGCGTTTGGCGCCTGTAAAAAAGATAAAACAACACCAAGAGTAGATATTAAAGGTAAATGGACTGGTATAATTGAGGGTTTTGATTATGATGGGAGTTATTTTTTTAATATTATGGATGGGGGCAAACTGGAAGTAGAGTATGGAATAGAGCCTAATGATATAATAGAAGGAACCTGGGAATTGAAGGGTTCTGTTTTTACTGCAACATATAGCATTAGTGATGGCCCTGTTAATGCAACTGCAACATTTGATAGCAGTGTTGCTTCAGGAGGAAAATTAACTCCTGGAACCTGGCAATTTAAAGATTATCCAGATGTAAAAGGAAAATGGAGTATGACTAAAGATAAAGTTCAATAAAAAGGTCGAACTTTTATTAAATGCCCCCATTGTAAACAAATTTATAATGGGGCATTTTTATTTTAAGACCTATTATGATATAAGGTATTTCTAACCTGACAATACCAAAACCCAACAATTGATTACATTTGCTTAAATTCTAAAAGCATGGAAATTACGGGGGTTTATAAACCAATACATAAAATACGCTTTGTAACGGCAGCTGCCTTGTTTGACGGGCATGACGCGACCATTAATATTATGCGCCGCATCCTCCAGTCATCCGGCGCCGAGGTTATTCATTTGGGGCATAACCGTTCGGTAGACGAGGTAGTGAATTGTGCCATTCAGGAGGATGTACAGGGTATTGCCATGACTTCATACCAGGGCGGACATTTGGAGTATTTTAAATACATGTACGATCTGTTGCAGGAAAAAGGAGCGGGACATATCAAAATATTTGGCGGTGGTGGCGGCGTCATACTTCCTGATGAGATTGAGGAATTAAAATCGTACGGTATCAGCCAGATCTACTCCCCGGATGACGGGCGTAAAATGGGATTGCAGGGAATGATCAATGATATGCTGATGCAATGTGATTTCCTGACTAAAACCAAATTGAACGGTGAAATTAAAGGGATCGCCAAAAGAGAAATTAAAGCTATCGCTTCTGCCATTACGGTAGCCGAAAACCATCCGCAGGAAGCGGAAGAGTTTTTAAAAGAGGTTAAAAAGCTAATTAGCGAAAAGCAAATCCCGGTTCTGGGTATTACAGGCACGGGCGGCTCGGGCAAATCATCATTAGTTGATGAACTGGTCCGAAGATTTTTGATTGAAACGGATAAAAGCCTGGCCATAATTTCTGTTGACCCCTCTAAACGTAAAACCGGCGGTGCATTGCTGGGTGACCGAATACGGATGAATTCGATTAATAATCCGCGAATTTATATGCGTTCGCTGGCTACCCGGCAGGCTAATTTAGCTTTATCAAAATATGTACAGGAATCTATTGATATATGCAAAGCGGCGGGTTATGACCTGATCATTGTGGAAACATCGGGTATTGGCCAGTCTGACACAGAAATTACAGAACATTGTGATGTATCCTTATATGTAATGACGCCGGAGTTTGGGGCCGCCACTCAATTAGAGAAGATTGATATGCTTGATTTTGCCGACCTGGTGGCCATTAATAAGTTTGATAAGCGTGGCGCCTTAGATGCCATTCGCGATGTGCGGAAACAATTTAAGCGCAATCACCAGTTGTTTGACGCGAAAGACGAAGACCTTCCGGTTTTTGGTACGATGGCTTCCCAATTCAATGATCCGGGAATGAATAATTTATTCGCTGTTTTAATGCAAACCATCAGCACAAAAACGGGTGTTAATTTCCATGCGAAAATGGAATTAAGCAGTTCACAATCTGAGAAAATATACATCATCCCGCC
>JBASZP010000282.1:0-1513 GCA_049660965.1 Daejeonella sp.
TTTATTGATAGTCTCATTAATCATCATGGTAGTAGAAGGTAAGGTAATGGATATACTCAAAAACGCCTACCATATCCCGGATATAATTTTGGTATCGGTAAGCATCTTTAATTATATATTTTCGATATTTATGGTATATACGGGTATCAGCCTTATTTACACATTTGGGCCATCTATGTATCGTCGAATTTCTTTTATAAACATAGGATCTATCATTGCAACAGTTTTATCCTTATTAACATCGCTTGGGTTTAGCTACTTTATCAATAATTTTGGAAAATACAATGAAATCTATGGCTCTATCGGTGCATTAATGGTCACGATGGTATGGATTCAGCTCAATTCCTTCATCCTATTGGTGGGATTTGAATTAAATGCTAGCCTTGCTGTGAAGAAAACCGAATATCGAAATCTGAAAAAAGCTGGAAAAAGATAGTATTGTGATCTCATGTTTATTTCTAATTCTGAAGGGATATTAAGAATATAATCTAAAATGAG
Source organism: Daejeonella sp. (assembly GCA_049660965.1). Taxonomy (GTDB): domain Bacteria; phylum Bacteroidota; class Bacteroidia; order Sphingobacteriales; family Sphingobacteriaceae; genus Daejeonella. The sequence goes on from JBASZP010000282.1 coordinate 499, forward strand.
TGATAACTTTAACAAACCTCATATGGGTGATATAATTGATTCATCTAATCAAACAAATATTTTTCGTTGAATTCGATATCAAATTTTTCAAGTAGATCGAGATATTCTTCCTTAAATGTATTCTTTTTGTGGTGCTCTTCCTGATTGGCGATATATTGAAACACATTTTCGATTTGAGAATGAGCATAGGAAAAAGCGCCATATCCTTCCTGCCATGAGAATTTTCCTTTTATAAAATTTTGCTCATTTATAAACTTGGATGAATTGTTTTTAATATCTCTAACTAAATCAGATATGGCCATAGAAGGTTTTATTCCGACAAAAACATGAACGTGGTCTTCCACTCCATTTACAATAATAGGTTTTTGATTTTTACCTTTTATGATGCCAGCCATATATTTAAAGACTTCGTCACGCCAAGGTTTTTGCAATAGGTTTTCACGACCTTTTACAGCAAAAACATATTGGATGTAGATTTGTGAAAATGTGCCAGCCATAATATTATGTCACTCTTTTTGGGTTTTGTGGTGCAATATATAATGTTTTCCTCTTATTATTCATTCAGATTTGGTTGGATTGTATTTATTTACAAAGGTTCTTGTTTTAATATTATATCACCCCTTTGGGGTTAGGTTATGATTGTCAATTTTGTTTCTATAATATTAACATCCCTACGGGATTTTTTATTTCAAAAAAATCGTATAAATGCTTTTTTGAGTATTTCTTCCTTAATCCCGAAGGGATGTAAAGATTGTATCTAAAATGAATTTTTAATTTTAATAAACCCCTAAGGGGTGATATTATTAATCTGTCCATTAAAACAGATGTTTTACCAACGACCACCAATAAAAAAAGGCAACTGATTATCAATCAATTACCTTTTGCTTTGTAGCGGGGCAGTGCCCTGTGGCGCAATGATGCGCCAACTCGAACCAACGACCACCAATAAAAAAAGGCAACTGATTATCAATCAATTACCTTTTGCTTTGTAGCGGGGCAGTGCCCTGTGGCGCAA
>JBASZP010000283.1:0-1501 GCA_049660965.1 Daejeonella sp.
ATTATTGAGTGTATGCAGTATTTCTAAAGTGACACATGCTCAGTTCGAAAAAGATTATACACCGGTTAAATATAGTTATAGCGGATCAAAGCAAACCGAAAAGGTGTTTATGAAAAAGTTGAAACTAAAATATATTTCAACGGATAAGGGTCTTGTGCAGGATTTTAATAAATATATCTACGGTCTGCACATCGCCTATGCGCAATCTTCAAAGAATAAGGAATTTATCATTGAGCCTTATGTAAAAAAGTATTTGCAAAAAATAATTGACACAGTTGTCACACTCAATAAATTAGGAGACAAGTATGAGGTGGTTTGTACCCGTTATACGGTTCCAAATGCATACAATATGGGCGACAACAAATTGTTTGTCAATATTGGTATTTTAAAGCATCTCGACAATGAAGCACAATTGGCTTTTTTGCTTTGTCATGAGTTATCCCATCAGCTCCTCCTTCATGTTCAGGAGAATTTTGCCGAAGCCAGAAAACGCCAAAAAGATAAGTCCATCAAAAGAGAAATCAAGGATATCAACCGAGCTAAGTACAATAAACTGGATCGCGCCGTGCAATTTCTGAAAAATCAGGAATATGATTTCGCAAAATATAGCAGGGCTAAAGAAAGGGCTGCGGATTCGATGGCAGCTGTTTTACTTCTTGCCACCGCTTATGATGCCCGAGAAGGAAAATCCTTGATGCAAATTCTCGATAAATCCGATACCGATGCAACCGTCATTTCATATCCGAATTATTTTGATGGAGATAGTGCCAAGATTCTTCCACAATGGTTATCGGCTAAAACCGGTCTACTGGAATTTGGACATCGGGATGTGATAGAATTTGACAAAGATTCTGTAAAAACACATCCGGATATCCCCAATCGTATACGCATGATTGATAGTCAATTGCGGATGACAAAATATGATTATCAGGGTAAAACCCTTTATCTGCAAAGCAAAGCCACATTTGATAGTATTGTTGCAATGGCCCGTTTCGAAGAAATCGAAACGTTTGTCAAAAGAAAAAGATATAGTGCTATGGTATTTTACAGTTTATCTGCACTACAAAAATTTCCTGAAAATACTTATTTGTTGAAACATGCAGCAACTGCTTTGAATCACTTACAAAAAGCGGTAAAAAATCATACTGTACAGGATTTTATTCCCATTGAATCAGACGAGTTGCCTGAAGCGTATAATCAATTTCTAAGATTGATTGATCGTACCACTTACGTTGAATTCAGGCGCCTCGTTTATCAGTTTTTACAGCGTTATTCCTCCAAAATCATGTCCTATCCAGAAGTAAAAACCATTTATGAAAACTATTATAAATAAAATCCTCCTCTTTTGTTGTTTGGCATATTTGAGTTCCAAAGCGGTACATGCGCAAAATGGATTGTATTTTGATGCTGACCGGAATTTTCTCATTCCAATGATGGAAGAAAATATTTTAAAAGGGCATGCTTATATGTATCTGCTGGATAAAATTAATAAGGATACCAA
>JBASZP010000284.1:0-7641 GCA_049660965.1 Daejeonella sp.
CCATTAGCCACAGCAGCACAAATAAAATCAAAATGAGGCGTTTCTCCTTTAATTACACAGCCTAAACAAATTATGGCATTTACCTGCTTAAAACTCAATAAAAGATCAGCAGCAGTAGTTAACTCAAAACTTCCCGGAACCTGTATTAAAAACAGATTTTCTTCTAAAGCCCCATTATTAAGTAGGGTTTTGTACGCACCTTTATACAAAGCCTCTGTAATTTCCCAATTCCATTGAGCTACTACAATTCCAAAACGAAATAATTCTGCAGAAGGTATTTCAATGTTCGAAAAATCGGATAAACTTTTAAGCTTTGTTGCCATATTCCAAAAATAACAAATGGTTGCCGTTTTTTACCGACAACCATTTGTAAAATTTTCTGTTTTTTAAAAATTACAATTGTGCTTCTGCACGAGAAATATAGGTATCAATTACCGAAGCTTCATAACTTTCCGGGTAGTCAGTTTTAATTTTTTTGTATGACTCTGCTGCAGATTTATAATTTTTTTGTTCTTCATAAACCAAGCCAGCCTTTTTCAAGAATAGGGGGGTTGTAAATTCGTTCGGGTTTTTATCAGCAGCCTTCTTATAATAAGTGATCGCTTTATTATAATCCTTTAATTCACTATACGCATCACCTAACATACCTAAAACTAAAGGATCAATTATCGGACTGCCGGTGCTGCTGTATTTTCCTAAAGCCTCTACCGCTTTTTGAAACTGGCCTTTCTTTAAATATAATCCTCCTAAATAAGCATTGGCAATGTTTGCAGATTTTGTGCTGGAGTATTCTTCGGCTATCTTTTCAAAACCTGGATAAGAACCATCGCCTTTAATAGCTTTGTCAATAAGCGAATCGCTGGCTGCATATTCCTCGGCCCTAAACATTTCATTAGCTGCTTTTTCTGCCCTGGGAGCCAGATAAAATTTTTGATAACCAAAATATAATAAAGTTAATGCTATAACGGCACCAACAATTACTGTTAAACTTTTAGTGTTTTCCTGAATAAATTTACCAGTATTCCTGGGCTCGTTGCCAGGTATTGGTAAACTATCTTTTTTATTTTTAGACATTTTTTGCTGAAAATTTAAGATTACGCCCTTAAGGGATTAATTCGCAAAAATACGTTTTTCATGCTAAATATCAACTTTAAAATTCCACAGATTGATTTTTTTCGCTGAAAGGGTCAAACAACTACGAAAAGAGTAAATTTGCCGTATTATATGTGGCTTAAAAAGTTATCCGTTCTCAATTTCAAGAATTTTGCAGAAGCAGATTTAAAATTATCTCCAACCGTAAATGCCTTTACCGGAAATAACGGCGCCGGAAAAACAAATTTGTTAGATGCCATACATTACCTTTCGCTCTGTAAAAGTTATTTTAACCCAATTGACGGTCAGCAGATACGCCAGGGTGAAGATTTTTTTATGATTCAAGGTAATTTCGAAAAAGAAACCAATAACGAAGTTATTTCCTGTGGTTTAAAACGTACTCAAAAGAAACAGTTTAAGCGGAATAAAAAAGAATACCAGCGCCTGGCAGACCATATAGGTTTATTTCCATTAGTGATGATATCTCCAAATGATATCAGTATTATTATTGAAGGTAGCGAAGAACGCCGGCGATTTATTGATAATGTGATTTCGCAGACTGATAACTCCTATCTGGATGAATTGATTACTTATAACCGGAGTTTACTTAACCGAAATGCATTATTACGGCAAATTACATCATCAGGCAAATATGATCCTGCACTATTAGAGATATATGATCAGCAACTAATCACATCAGGAAATCATGTGTTTGAAAAACGAAAGGCCTTTATGCAAACCTTCACGGTTATTTTTAATAAGCATTACCGTTATATTAGTGATGGTGCGGAGGAGGTTGATCTGATCTACGATTCACCTTTATTACAAGATGATTTTTCAGACCTGTTAAAGCGATTTTTAGAACGTGACCGCATATTGCAACGCACTACAACAGGTATTCATAAAGATGATCTGATATTCTCTATTCATGGTATGCCGTTAAAAAAATTCGGTTCGCAGGGACAACAAAAATCTTTTTTAATTGCTTTAAAATTGGCGCAATACACTTTTTTACTTCATCAAAAAGGTTTTGAACCCTTATTATTACTGGATGATATTTTCGATAAATTAGATGATAAACGAACAACCAAACTGATGAAAATGGTTTCAGATAAAGATTTTGGTCAGCTTTTTATTACAGATACAAACCGCAAACGTATTGAAACTATATTTAACGAAATAAATGTTGCTGTAGACATTTTTGATGTAAATGAAGGTGTTGTATTATAAAATTTAGTGTAAATATTAATTATGGGTCGCACTAATGATAAATCATTAAAAGAAGTTATTGAGCAAATGCTTAATGTTTATAAACTCAAACGGAAGTTTGATGAAACTTCATTGGTAGTAGCCTGGCCCGAAATGATGGGAAATGCCATAGCAAACCGTACAAAGGAAATTTTTATACGAGATCGTAAACTGTTTATTCGTATAGAATCATCCGTAATAAAAAACGAGTTATTAATGATGCGAAGTAATATTATTGAGAAACTAAACGAACATGCAGGAAGTACAATAATTGATGAGATCGTTTTTCTGTAATTAAGGCTTATTATTTTTTTCATTATACCTCTTCACTACCAAATAATATAAAACCGTAGTAAAAAACGCTAATGCGAATGCTCTGCCCAGAAATAAAGCATCAATATGTTTATCCCAACCACCAAAATAAGAAACAGATGCCGGTACTATAAACATCCAGATAAAGAAGATGATATAACGGGGTTGAAATATTTTCATTTTTATAAAATCAAAAACTATCTTTCGTTTATTGAGATTCTTTAAAATACAAATAGTACAAGAGGGGCTGTCTCTAAAGTATAAGACAGCCCTGGATTTTTTTAGAACCGCTCAAATGCGGTAAAAAAGAAATTTCCTTCTATTTGTGCATTTTCATCAGAATCCGAACCATGTATAGCATTAGCATCTATTGACTTTGCATACTTATTACGGATAGTTCCTGAATCAGCTTTTGAAGGATCTGTTGCACCAATTAACGTACGGAAATTATCAACCGCCTGATCTTTTTCTAAGATGGCAGCCACAATTGGTCCGGATGACATAAAATCAACTAAATCCTTATAAAAAGGACGTTCATTGTGGACTTCATAAAATTTCCCGGCAAGTTCTTTATTTAGCCGCGTATATTTTAAGGCTATAATTTTAAAGCCACCACTAATAATATCATTTAAAATTGCTCCGGTATGGCCATTGGCTACAGCATCGGGCTTAATCATTGTAAAAGTTCTGTTCGTTGCCATGTTATAAGTTCAAAATTTGGCAAAAGTACTGTTTAAAAATGAAAGAAAATAGTAAAGAGTGTGGTAAATGGAATAAGATATTATTAAAAGTGCAAGTTTTACAAGCAAAATAAAATTTTGTATTACATGATGTATCATGCAGGTTTTTAATAGCTTTGCATTTCTTTTGACCATTGCATGTTAGAATTAACCGAGCTGAAAGAAATTTTAGCCCAACCCAAACACATTGTCATTACTACACACCATAAGCCTGATGGTGATGCAATGGGCTCATCCTTGGGTTTATATAATTATTTAGTTCAAAAAGGTCATCAGGTTCGTGTAATTACCCCCAGCGATTATCCGAGCTTTTTACAATGGTTACCAAACAATCCCGAAGTTATCATTTACACCGAGCATGAAAAAGAGGCTCAACAATTAATTGCAGATGCTGATTTGATTTTCTGTTTAGATTTCAATTCGCTTTCGCGGATAAATGAAATGGGAAATTTTGTGCGTGATTCTAAAGCAATTAAGGTAATGATTGATCATCATTTAGAACCCGAAGGTTTTGATGATTATCGTCATTGGACGATAAACGCCTGCGCTACCGCCCAATTAGTTTATGATTTGATTGTAAATGTATTTGCCGAAAGGCAATTTATCAACAAAGATGTAGCTACCTGTTTATACACCGGAATTATGACCGATTCCGGATCATTTCGCTTCCCGACTACAACTTCTCAGGTACATCACATTGTAGCTGATCTGATTGACCTCGGTGCCGAAAACTCTAAGATCCATCAACAGGTTTATGATAATTTTTCTGAAAACAGGTTACGTTTTTTAGGACATTGCCTGTTAAATAAAATGGAAATATTTACTGAATATAATTCGGCATTGATTACTATTAACCAGGAAGAACTAAAGCAATATCAAATTACAACCGGCGATACGGAAGGCATTGTAAATTATGCCCTATCAATAAATGGTATTCGCCTGGCCGCATTAATTATTGAACGCCCTGATAAAGTAAAGATATCTTTACGCTCCACCGGAGATTTTCCGGCAAATGAAATATGCAAAAAGTATTTTAATGGTGGCGGACACCGGAATGCCGCAGGCGGATTTTCTGATGATAAAATAGAAGCCACAGTTGCAAAATTTAAATTAATTTTACCCGAATATAAAACCCTTTTAATACAATAAAAACAAGAAAAATAGAAATGAAGAAATTAGTAATCGTTTTAAGCCTTACAGTTTTAGGATTAAGCAGCTGTAAGCAATTTAAAAAAGGTGATGGAGATATGATGTATAAAATCCACACCGATAAAAGTGGCGAAACCATTAAAGAAGGAGATTTTGTAGAACTCCAGTTTACTGAAAAAACAGAAGAGGACTCTACACTAAGCAGTTCTTATGACTCCGGTCGTCCTGCACAGTTACAGCAACAAAAATCTACATTTAAAGGCGACCTTTTTGGCGCATTAGCCCTGTTAAGTGAAGGCGATAGCGCCACGTTTAAAATTAATATAGATTCCATGGTTGCTAAAATGGGCAGACCAAAACCAGAAAAAACTAAAGGAAAATACCTGTTATACACCATTAAAGTTGATAAAGTTATCCCTAAAGGGAAATTAACCGACAGCGTATTTAGAACTAAAGTAGATGCTTACTTTAAAACCGCAATGGATAAGGCTAAAAATGGCGAAGGAGCCAAAATAAAAGCATATATTTCTTCTAAGAATCTAAAACCAACAACAACTGCGTCCGGCCTAAACTATATCATAACCAAAGAAGGTGCGGGAGCAAAACCAGCTGTGGGCGATACTGTAGAAGTAAATTATACCGGTATGTTTTTAGGGGGCAAAGTATTTGATACCAGTAATGCTAATGCTGCAACAAAAGCAGGGATATTTGATCCGCGACGCCCTTATACACCAATTAAAGTTATTTTAGGCGCTCAGGGAGTATTTCCCGGATTTGAAGAAGGATTAATGTTACTTTCAAAAGGATCAAAAGCAAATTTTATATTTCCATCTAATTTAGCGTATGGTGAACAGGGAAGAAGCCAGCAAATTCCTCCCTATACCCCATTAGTTTTTGAATTAGAAATAGTAAATATTATTCCTAAAAAAGCAGGAGCTGCTGCGCCAACAGCAGCAACCCCTGCTCCGGAAGCGCCAAAAAACAAGTAAATATTAATACTTATAAAAAGCCTTCTGATTGAATTCAGGAGGCTTTTTTTATTTAGTTTTGTTCCATGGTTTTAACCGATACACATACCCATTTATATTACGAACCCAGTAAGGAAAAACTTGCCGGTTTAATTCAACGATCCCTTACCAATAAAGTAAGCCGTTTGTTTTTGCCAAATGTAAATTCTAAAACCATTCCCCTTGTTTTTGATCTAACAAATCAATATCCGCAAAACTGTTTCCCCATGCTTGGGCTTCATCCCTGCGATGTAAAGGATATAGCTGATGATGAAACTGACCATTTTTTAATTGAACTGGCAAATATTAAACAAGATATCCATAAACATAAAATTTATGCCATTGGCGAAATAGGCATTGACCTTTATTGGGATAAAACAACATTAAATATTCAGAAACAGGCATTTAAAACACAAATAGCATGGGCAAAAGAACTTAACTTACCTGTTGTAATTCATTGCCGGGACGCCTTTAATGAAGTTTTCGAAATTCTGAAAGAGGAAAAAGACGATAAACTCTTTGGTATTTTCCACTGCTTTACCGGTACCCTTGAACAAGCCAGGGAACTGATTAACCTGGGTTTTTATTTAGGAATTGGAGGAGTGCTTACCTATAAGAATTCCGGTTTAGATAAAGTTATCCATGAAATTAGCCTAGAGCACCTGGTTCTAGAAACCGATTCACCTTATCTCGCACCTGTACCCCATCGCGGGAAGCCTAATGAAAGCAGTTATTTAACCTATATAGCCCAAAAAGTAGCAGATATAAAACAAATACCTTTAGAAGAAGTAGCAAACATAACTACTGAAAATTCAAAGAAGATATTTAATATTTAAATAATAACAGGTTTGCTTCTATCTTTATAACCTAACCATTTTTGAATTTTACCATCCATGATTAATGTTCTGATTATTTATACCGGCGGTACCATTGGGATGATATCCGATCCTGAAAGCGGTGTGCTGGTGCCCTTTAATTTTGAACAGATCACAGATAATGTGCCCGAATTAAAACGATTGAACTATACATTCAGGGTTCATTCCTTTAATCCCCTCATCGATTCCTCTAACATGAACCCCCATGTCTGGGTAGAACTGGCACAATTGATAGAACATAATTATGAAAAATTCGACGGCTTTGTAGTGCTACACGGTTCAGATACTATGGCTTTTACCGCATCAGCTTTAAGTTTCATGCTCGAAGGCTTAACTAAACCAGTTGTTTTTACCGGCTCACAATTACCTATTAATGGTATCCGTACCGATGCCAAAGAAAACCTGATAACCGCCCTGGAAATTGCCGCGGAGAAACACCGGGGAAAATCTGTAGTGCCCGAAGTTTGTATCTATTTTGATTACCAGCTATTTCGCGGCAACCGGGCTTTTAAGTATAACTCCGCCAAATTTGAGGCATTCCAGTCGCCAAACTACCCGGTATTAGCCGAAGCGGGGGTCTATCTCCGCTTTAATAAAGAAGACATTTTAAAACCAAAGCAAACACCTTTTAAAATCCATACCCAATTAGATAGCGCCATTGGTATGCTAAAATTATATCCCGGTATTACTCCTCAAATTGTTCAATCTGCTTTAAATGCAGATTGCAGGGCTATCATTATGGAAACCTTTGGATCCGGCAATACATCTACCGATCCCTGGTTCCTGGATAGTTTAAAAGAAGCCATTTCCGGCGAAAAACTTATTTTAGATATTTCCCAATGCAAAGTAGGCACGGTAGAATTAGGCCGCTATGAAACCAGCAGGCATTTAAAAGATATGGGTGTGATCAGCGGCTACGACATGACATTTGAAGCCTCCCTAACCAAATTAATGTTCCTCTTGGGCAATGAAAAGAGCAACACAAAAATCGCTGAATTACTTGAAACAGACCTGAGAGGGGAGTTAACAAAATAGAGCTGTACTCCTAATAAATTTTTATATCATCAATAGAATTAGTTTATTTGAACGAATGGGGGCTGACTAAAAAGGAGTAATCTTTTTATGTCCGCCTATTTTATGACTATGAGTTTTTCAGGATGCTATATCTGATTTTTGGTAGATTTTTACAGGGCTATTTTAAAAAAGGGTTAAGAAAGC
>JBASZP010000285.1:0-8207 GCA_049660965.1 Daejeonella sp.
GCTCTTTATTATTTCAGCTAAACTCACGCTTTTTTCTATATTAATCATTCCTATTTCAGCTTTTGTGATTTCACGTATTGTTAAACGTTTAAAACAACAGGCTATGGAGTCACAAAAATCTTATGGAAATATGATTAGTAGTCTGGATGAAGCATTATCAGGTATCAAAATTATTAAGGCATTTAATGCGATAGATTTCATAAAAGACAAGTTCAACAACGAAAATATACGTTATTCAAAAATTGTTCGGTCTATGGCAAAACGGCAGCAACTGGCTTCACCTGTATCTGAATTTATGGGAGTTACCATGGTAGCCGCAATTGTATTATACGGCGGATCTTTAATTATTTCCAAACAATCCCCTGATCTTAGTGCTCCCGCATTTATCGCATATATTGCCATGTTTTCTCAAGTAATGCGGCCTGCCAAAGCAATTTCAGATTCCTTTAGTAGCATCCATTCAGGCATTGCCGCTGGTGAACGTGTCTTGCAATTGATAGATGAAAAGCCACAAATTGTCGATTCTCCCAATGCTGTTGCTATTACAGACTTTAAATCCGAAATCAGGTTTGAACAGGTTTGTTTCGCCTATAAGGAAAAACAGGTGCTTAATCATATTAATTTCATCATTCCGAAAGGAAAAACTATTGCATTGGTTGGATCTTCAGGAGGTGGAAAATCAACCTTAATGGATTTGATTCCACGCTTTATAGAAGCACAATCAGGTAAAATTCTTATTGATGGTATTGATATTACTTCTGTAAAAACAGATTCAATACGTTCATTAATGGGAATTGTTAATCAGGAATCTATTCTGTTTAATGATACTATATTTAATAACATTGCTTTTAGTAACCCTAATGCTAAACAGGAAGAGGTAGAAGCGGCAGCTAAAATTGCCAATGCTCATGATTTTATTTTGAATACCGAAAATGGCTATCAAAGCAATATTGGCGACCGAGGCATGAAATTGTCAGGTGGGCAAAAGCAACGTATCAATATTGCAAGAGCTGTTTTAGCAAACCCACCTATTATGCTGTTAGATGAAGCAACTTCTGCTTTAGATACAGAATCTGAAAAACTGGTACAGGAAGCATTAAACAATTTGATGAAAAATAGGACAACACTTGTTATTGCGCATCGTTTGAGCACTATTCAAAACGCAGATGATATTATCGTTTTAGATGCTGGTAAAATAGCTGAACAAGGTAGCCATCAAGAATTAATCAATCATAATGGTTTATATAAAAAATTAATTGATATGCAGATGTTTGAACGTTAATTAATATTTTACAGTGAAAGCAAAACTTAGTACATCACTAATTATTTCTACTTACAATTGGCCCAAAGCTCTCAGCATCTGCTTAAAAAGTGTACTGAATCAACACATATTACCAGATGAAGTTATTATTGCCGATGACGGATCAAATGAAGAAACACGAATTTTGATTGACAATTTTCGAGAAAGTTTTCCAATGCCTTTAATTCATATTTGGCATGAAGACATTGGTTTTAGAAAAACTATTATATTAAATAAAGCAATTGCAGTCAGTTCTGGCATTTATATTATTCAGATTGACGGAGATATTATTATTCATCCTAAATTTATTGAAGATCATATAAGTGAGGCCGAACCTATAACTTTAATAAAAGGGAGCCGTGTTTTATTAACAGAAGAGCTTACAGATCATATCATTAGGAATAATAAAATAAATTTTTCCGTTTTAAGTAAAGGTATTGGCAATAAAATAAATGCATTACGCATTCCATTTCTATCTTCATTTTTTAGGGGAAATCCAAAAAAAACGAATGATATCAGAGGTTGCAATTTTGCATTCTGGAAAACTGATTTTATTGCTGTGAATGGTTATAATATCAATCTCACAGGTTGGGGGCATGAAGATATTGAGCTTGCTGCGAGATTAGTAAATTCTGGAGTTAAGCGTAAAGCAGTTAAGTTTAAGGCTATTTGTTTTCACTTACATCACAAACTCTTTTCAAGAGAAGATGAAAATTCTAACCTTAATGCATATTATAATACTGTAGAAAATGGGATTACCAAATGCCCATCTGGCTTTAATATTGTAAATAATTTCCAATAGATAGTTTATCAAAAGTTAGAATAAATGTCAAATGTGGCTGTATATCCTTTAATATCTGTAATTGTTTGTACTTATAATGGTGAAAAATACTTGCGAGAACAACTCGACTCTATATTAAACCAAACCTATTCCAATATTGAATTGATTATTGTTGATGATTGCTCAACCGATTCAACATGGAATATTATTAATGACTATCTTAAACATTACCCTAAAATTATAGTCAAGAAGAACAATATTAATTTAGGATATATCAAAAATTTTGAAGGAGCTATGCATCTAGCAAAGGGGGAATTTATAGCTCTTTCAGATCAGGATGATATTTGGGATTTAAGAAAATTGGAAATACTGCAAAAGCATATTGAAGAGCATTCGATGATTTATTCAGACTCAGAAATGATTGATGAACAGGGCGCTTCGCTAGATAAAAAAATGTCAGATATTAAATTCTTATCAGATATTAATAACCCTGCTATACTAATGACTGATAATTGCATTGCAGGTCATGCGACTCTATTCACAAAAGAATTATTTATTAATGCCCAACCATTTCCTATCCATATTCCCCATGATTGGTGGTTAGCTTTTATAGCTACTCTTTATAATAAAATTATTTATATAGGTAGGCCATTAGTTAACTATCGCCAACATGCAGATAATGTAATAGGGAGCGTAAGAATAAAAGAACGGGTGCGAAAAAAGAAAATAAATGAATCTGAAAAGATAAAGACCAGGCTAAATTTATTTTATGACATTATTACTGATGATAAAAATGAAAGCAAAATCTTACTGAAAAAACTAATAGATTCTTATCAGAGTTTCAGTTTTCAGAATAATATAAACCGGGTTTCTTTATTCTTACAAAATAGAAAAACATTATTATTTATTAAAAAGAGAAGCAGTATTCGAAAATTTCTTTTTTGCATAAAAATGTTTGTAAAAATAAAATGACCGATGAAATTTTGTTCATTCATAGAATTCTGTTAACAGCATTCTGTGTTTAGTGGCTCTACTATATTTATATATAAATGGAAGATCTGGTTTCAATAATAATACCTTGTTACAATTATGGATTTGTACTGGCAGAAACACTCAAGAGTGTACAAGACCAGGTATATACAAACCTGGAGGTATTAATTATTGATGATGGTTCTACTGATAACACCCCACTTATAGCACAGGAATTTGCTGAAAAGGATAAGCGGTTTCAATATTATCATCAAATAAATCAGGGAGTATCTGTCGCCAGAAATCTGGGCATAAACTATTCAAAAGGGAATTTTATTCAATTTTTAGATGCTGATGACCTGCTCTCTCCCCTTAAAATAAGTTTACAGCTTGAACTAATGAAGAATAGGACTGATGTAGATATTTGTTATTCTAATAGTTATTACTTTGAACACCAGAAACCAGATATATATTACTCCAATTTAGACCTTATAAGTAAAGAATGGATGCTTAAAATGGATAATAAGGGATCTTTTGCTGTAAGAAAAATTGCAGAACAAAACCTTAGCGTTATAAGTAGCCCCTTACTTCGTCGTTGTGTATTTAATAATGTAATCGGTTTCGTGCCTGAAATGAAATATACTGAGGATTGGGAGTTTTGGTTTAGATGTGCTATAAATAATCATTCTTTTTTTTATTATAATCATTTTGAATGCTTTACTATGATTCGGGTTCATCCAGTCAGTAGTAGTCAAAATAAAAAACTCATGAAAGAAGGTGAGCTATTATTAAGAAAAAAAATGACAGAATTAGTTGAAGAAAGTAAATCTTTAAGTGCTGAAGAGAAGAAGTCTATCTTAAAAACAATACAAAAACAGACATCAAAAATATTTAGAGATTTAATATACCATACTCCTATAAATGATATAAAAGAGTTACAAAGAATAGCTCAACTATCGGGATGGAAAATGTTTCTATTCTGCTTTATCAAGGCCTTAAATAAAAGGAGAAAATCTGCCTTAGCCTAAACTAAGTCCTAAAAATTTTATGAGTTATTATTTAATAGCTGTGATATTGATAACTACATATTTATATGTCTTAAAGATAAATGCTTGTTGCCAAAAAAGAAATTCTAAGTAAATTATGAGCTTAGATGTTTATACTTACCTTTAAAATCAAAAAGCGTTTTAAAATACCACCTTGCTTTTATTAAATTTTTAAACCGTCTCATTTCTCTATCCAGAAATATCATCTTTTCATAATCCTTAATGAAAAGTGGAAAATAATTAAGAAAAACGCTTTTCCTTTCCTGTTTAATAAGATTTGAATTAGCAGGATTTGAACTAATTCCATCATCATTATATACAGAAACGACAGTTTCTATGTGCTTATAAGAACAATTATGCTTACAAATTGCAAGTAATAATAACTTCCAGTCTGAAACTATTTTCAATTTTTCATCGTAAAAACCAACTCTTTCAAACACAGTCCTTTTAATAAAAGTGGCTTGGTGTGGAAGACTGCACCTAAAAAGGAATTTAAAGGTTAAATCATCAGTAGGCAAACAAATTTCTTGTTTCTTTCCACTCTCTAAATGGATATTTCCATAAACAATGTCACGATCTAAATTCAGCTTAGTTACATCTCCCAGCACTTGGGAATTAATTAATACATCACCACTATTCAAAAACAATAAGTATTCTCCTGTTGCAACTTTAATCCCCTTATTCATGGCATTATAAATACCTGTGTCGGGTTCACTTATCAAATAAGCAAAATGCTCTTTATACTTATCTATAATTTGTTTACTCCCATCAATAGAATCACCATCTATGACAATGTATTCAAAATCGTTATAATATTGATTGATTACCGAATTGATAGTTTTATCTAATCCGATTGCGTTGTTTAAATTAATGGTTATAATGGAAAGTTTCAAGTTCAGCTTATTAGGATTCAAAAATAAATGATTTCATAATCTAGAATTTTAAAGTAGAATAAATCTTAATACTCTATTTCTATTTTCAAATTCACGTGCTTACTATACTAGAATTTATTAACTATTCGTATTACCTCTTCAATATCTTTCTCTGTATGAAAATAAGAAATAGGAAGACTTAATGTAGTTTTATGAATTTCTTCGGAAATGGGATAATCTCCCTTAATTAAATCTTTTAATGCTTTTTGTTTATGAGGTGCAACAGGGTAATGTATTTCTGTTTTAATATTTCTTTCCAGCAAAAACTCTCTAAGCTTATCTCTTTCAGCACATCTGATATTAAAAATATGGTACACATCAAAATAATCACTGTTTACTATGGGTTTAATAAAATCATTTTTTATGCCTTCCATGTAAAGATTAGCTAAACGCCGTTTATGAGCATTAATTTTATCCAGTACTTTTAATTTTATACTTAAAAATCCCGCCTGAATTTCATCTAAGCGAGAATTGGTTCCGACATAATCATTAATATATTTAATACTGGATCCATAGTTTCTTAAAGTCCGCATTTTATCAGCTATTTCCGGATTTTGAGTAATTACTGCCCCCGCATCGCCTAAAGCGCCTAAGTTCTTTGTCGGGTAAAAACTAAAAGCTCCAAAATCACCAAAAGTGCCTGTCATTTTACCTTTATAAGTAGCGCCATGTGATTGTGCACAATCCTCAATAACTCTTAGATCATGTTTTTTTGCAATTGCTAAAACAGGGTCCATATCACAGGATTTACCATATAAATGAACAACTATAATTGCCGAAGTTTGAGGAGTAATCTTTTCTTCAATGCCTAAAGGATTGATATTATAGGTAGAAATATCGGGTTCAACTAGTACGGGCTTTAACCCATTTTGTATGATAGCTAATATAGTAGCAATATAGGTGTTCGAGGGAACTATCACCTCACTACCGGATGGCAGATCCAAACATTTTAAAGCTAGAATCAGAGCATCAAGGCCGGAAGCTAAACCTATACAATGCTTACTTCCACAATAATCAGCAAATTGTTCTTCAAAATTCAGTACGTTTTTGCCCAGAATAAACCAGCCGGAATCTAAAGTTTCAGCAAAACTCTGTTTATAAGCTTCTATAAATGATGCATTTAGCATCTTTAGATTTTCGTACTCTATCATCAATAAGGCTCATAAATATAATCCTCTGCATCAAAATATGCTGAAGCTAAAACCATTAAAATCGCATCTTCAGTAAAGCTATGCATCTGATGCCAATCCTCCGGATCAAGTATTAGGCATTTATCTGGTGAATTAAGCATGAATTCCTCCTTTTCACTTCCATTATTATTGGAGATCACACATTTTCCTTTTATACAAATTGCAGCTTGTACCGTTTTATGATGCCTATGGCCGCCGCGAATAGATTGATCAACGCCATAAATATAAAATATGCGTTTTATGTCAAATGGAATTACTTTCTCAATAACAGTAAGGTTTCCGCGGGCATCGGTAAAGGTTTTTAAATTAATTTGATAAGCCACTTTTTAATAAATAATTTTTATGATAATAGTTTTTATAATATCCTCTTAAAATCACTAATATAGTTCTCCTGATTGATCTCCACATCCAGTTAATTTCTAACTCTTCATGAGAAGCAATATGAGCATTTACTCCCACTATTTTTTTTTCAGCTTGCTTTAAAGATCGGATATAGGGTTTATAAATATAACTCAAAACATTTCTATTCAAATTATACATACTCACATCAAAAATATTGTTTGTACAATATTTTAAACCATGATAATGATAAAATATCAGATCAAATTTTTTTCCGGTAGAAATCTCTGTTCCTAAAATCTTTTTATTTACCTCACTAAAAGTATATTGCTGTGTATTCCATGGCGCTACTCCTCCTCCTAAATGTTTTAACTCATGTACACCTTTAAAACGTGTTGACCAGTCATCCAGATATTTTTGATCGCCAAACTTATTATCCTCCATACGATTAAAACACCATTCTAAACAAGCCTGGTACCACCAATTAAGCACTAATAGCCCTTCAGTAGCGTTTTTAAAAGTAATAAATTGCACACAATATTTA
This sequence comes from Daejeonella sp., assembly GCA_049660965.1. Classification (GTDB taxonomy): domain Bacteria; phylum Bacteroidota; class Bacteroidia; order Sphingobacteriales; family Sphingobacteriaceae; genus Daejeonella. The sequence continues at coordinate 7,102 of JBASZP010000285.1, forward strand.
CCGGAGGTTTCAGTTTGGTCATATTCCGGAGTATAGCGATGGTCTGTTATTAAAACAGAGTGATCAGCCCCTAATTCATCAATTAATAATTTAGGATCAGCAAAAAACAATAAATCAGAATCAACATAAGTACAATTATTAAGTTGATATTTTTGAATACAATAAAGGATTGTTGCAGGCGTACAGGTCCAGCAGTATTCTCCTGCTGTACGACTTGGTTTAATTGAAAGTAATTCCTCACTCTCGAATTCCTTTAAGGAAATAACCGTTGCATTTTTAAGCATCAGTTTGGTTAAAACCTGGTGAGCCTCATCATCAAATGCAAAAATATATAGATGGAAAATACTGCAATTCTTTTCCAAAGATTGATACATAGACAAACCCCTGGATAGATATGAGGAATTAAAAAGAGTACAAAAATTAAGCATTTAATCTAACTTTAATAACGTCTCTCCAAATGTGTTTTACCCACAATTTAACCATCTTTTTTTTCTTCTTGACACTTCTTACACTATCTCCACCCATAAAGAAGTTGACAAAGGCTTTATATCCAAGTTGACTTGGTTTTATAGTATTATTATCAACAATAATTGAGCTGGAATAGAGATTTATATTAAATGTATTACTTGTTCCTGAATGTGTGCCTGTTCCATCATTTCCAATATTCTGAACTAGTGATTTTCCAGGATAAAGTGTAAGCTTGTTTTTGAGAAATGCGGAAGCATTCCAGCGAATAGCCCATGAGTTATTTAATCCCGCAATTTGGTCTTTTAGCATTTGGGTGTAAGGATAAGATCCATTAAAATCAAACTGATAAGTCAATCCTCTCTTAATAATTTCATTAAGAAGCTTTTCACCATTTGGCTCAAATAAATCCCAGCCACGTTTCCAGGTTGCCCAGCCCCAGCAGTCTGCTCCTTTAATAAAAAACGTTTCAGGAAGTTCTACAGATACAGGATATATATATCCATGTATACTGATCACCTCCTCACAATCTTTATAAACGTTAAGGCCATCATTCATATATTGAAGAAAATAGGGAGAAGTAACCAGATCATCTTCCAGTACAATGATCCGTTCATATTTATTTACAATTTCTGTTACCC
>JBASZP010000286.1:0-8700 GCA_049660965.1 Daejeonella sp.
TTCTAATACTGAGTTTGTGCTTGATTTTATACGGGTAATGCCCGGAGTACCAAAAGCAAGAGTAAAATCAAGGATTGTGTTGACCCCCGAACATGCTAAACGATTTATGCGGGCGCTGGAAGAAAATATTGAAAAATTCGAGGCTATTAATGGTCGTATTAAAATTCAGGATGAACCGCCAGGCTTTCCAATGAATTTTGGCGGTCCAACTGCTCAGGCCTGAAATAATAATCCTTAACGAAATATTTAGAAGTTGAAATATATAACTAATCTGGAGATATTGATTAGTTAAAAATACCTTTCAGTTTATCTTTTATTTTATTTTTTGCATCCTGTTCTGCTTGTTTTTTAATACTGTCAGTTCTTTTCTTCAGTTCTTCCTGAGCCTTCGCTTTTTGTTTGTTTATCTCTTCCGAAATTTTAGCTTTTGCTTCTTCTTTTTTAGAATCTATAGCTTGTGTAATAGCGGATTTTCCACTTTCCTTTAACTCATTAAGTTGGAGTTTAATAGTAGGTTTGGTAATGCTTCCACCTAATAAAGCGTTCACTTTAATATTTTCGCTAAGATTGATATTTGTTTTTGTAGCAGCACTTGCTTTGGATAACAATGCGTTAACGGTTGAATTAGCGCCTGCCCCTAACCATGCACGTGGAACGGTTAATCCTAATTGATAAGCTAATGATTTATCTAAGCCGTTAGAACCCTGAACATTCATGTTCAAATCACCGTTTTTAATATCGAATGGGGCAACACTTAGACGCCCATTGCTGATGTTGAACTTTGTAAGCAGGTTATTAACTTCTAATTTCTTAAACTTATCTGTTTTTAATGCCGCTGATAATTGATTTAAAGGTTCAAAACCCTGTATAATTGCCTGAATAATATTTGCAAAACCAGAGGCATTGATGCTTGAATAAAGAGGCATCATATCCTGACCTAAATCACTGTTGAACTTTAAGTTGGTAGAAAAATTACCAGTAGAATATTGTGCAACCGGCGCTAGTAGCTGGATAGTATTAAATGCTTTGAAAGCTTTTTGAATATCCATTTTAGTAATTGCCAAATCCATATCTACTTTAGGTTTTTTAGGATTTACCGTAGCATAAGTACCATTCATACTTAGAGTGCCATCAAGCATATTCATACCCATATTGCGGAAAGAGAGTGTATTATCTTTAACAGCAATGGTTCCTTTTGCATTTTGTATATCATATTTATCATATATCACACGCCCTGCTTTTGCATTTAGTGTAAAATCAATATTACCGGGTACTTCAATTACGCTCATCTTAGTATTACTTGTCTGTGCGGGAGTTGTTGCCGAGCCCATTAATTCATTAACATCTACCAGGCCGGATGATACATCAAATGTTCCTTTAAGAAATCCATTCTTATCAAAAATATAGCTCAAATAGTTGCTGATAGAACCGTTTGCCTGGAAATCGCTTTTGCCGACTTTAGCAGAAAGATTAGTTACTGAGATGTTTTGAGGAGTAAAAACTAGACTAGCATTTGGAATACTTACCGGTTTAGGAACATTGGCACCAGAATAATTAAAGTTAGAAACCAATACTTGCCCGCTTGATTTAAAATCCTGGTAATTACCTTTATCTATAGCAGATTTACGTCCATTTGCTTTTACATCGGCATTTAATATACCTGATAGGGTCATGTCTTTTAAAGGGAAAATGGTAGTTAATTGTTTTAAATCTAATTTACCTGTTAAAGCCATATCAATTAAAGGATCAGAAACCGGAGTTTTAACAAGCAAGTGACCATTAACGGGCTCTTTGCCAAAAGCTAAAGTAAAGGCCGGTACGTTAATTTCTGTATGATCTAAAACACCATCCGGATTAGTTACAGTTGCTTTTACCTGTATATTATTAATTGCTGATGGTAAAGAAGGATATTTGATCAATCCGTTTTCTACCAGTAAATTTAAGTTAAATGCCGGAAGTGATTTTTCATTATATGTTCCTTTTGCAAAACCATTCATGGCAAACTTACCTGAGGCTTGTAAATCTTTAAAATTCTGACTGTAAATTGCAGGAATTAATGAAAGAAAATTTTTAAGCTCGGATTTTTCAGTATTGAATTTAAAATCCACAAGCATATCAGTATCATTAGGCATAGTAAGGTTGCCTACTAATGAAAGAACCAGTTCATTCAGGCTGATTTTATTTTGGCTAAGGGTGTATTTTTTTTGCTTCATATCTATCCCGAAAGGAAGATCAGCGCTGATTTTTGCCTGGTTCAGATAGGTTATCCCGCCGTACTTTACAGTTAATTTTTCAATATCCGATTTTGTTTCCAGAGTGAAAACATCTTCAGTAAAATCTCCTTTACCACTATGTTTAAGCCCGTCCATTTGCATATACATGTTAAGCGAAGCATCATCATAAATAACTTTTCCGTTATTAATTTCATACTTATTTAAAGCCGCTTTAAATGGTTTAGATTTTTCGGGAGTTTTATTACTGCTATCTGGTTTGGTAATATCCCAATTGGCTTTACCACTTTTTAAAACATGTGCGTAAATAACAGGGTTATCAAGCTTTACTGATTTTATCTGATAGGTTTCGCCTTTGATCACACTCATTAAGTTCATATCAATGCTTATCTGATCAATATTAGCCAGTGTATCTGTTGCAAAACTATCAATACCTATTACGGTGAGTTTATTCAGTTTAACACCCAGATCAGGGAATGAAGTCAGCAAGGTAATATCAGCCGATTTAAAATTGACTTTGGCGTTCAGGTTCTTGTTTATACTTGTTTTTACTTTTGCCAGTATATCATCTTTAAATAAATAAGATACACTAAAAGCACTTGCTACCAGTACTACTATTAAAATGAGGATTGTAATTGTAATTTTCTTAAGCATATTTTAATGTTTTTGAATAAAATTATTTTGTTTTTTCAGTTAAACGGATATTTAAGCTATAAAAGTATTTACCAGGTTATTTAGATACCTAAGTTAAGGAATAAAAAATGATAAGCCTAAATTGATAAAAGTTTAAAGCATTTCGGGTTTCAATTTATCTTTAAACTCTTTAAAAAGTTTGTCCATTTTGGGTTGTATCACAAAAGCGCAATAAGGTTTGTTGGAATTTGCATTAAAATAATTTTGATGATAATCTTCTGCTTCGTAAAATTCTGATACCGGAGTTATCTGGGTAACAATTGGCCGGTCAAACACCAGTTCTTTTTCAAGTTTATCTATCATGGTTTCAGCCTGCTTCTTTTGTTCGGTATTATGATAAAATATAACTGAACGATATTGTGTACCCGTATCATTCCCCTGCTGGTTTAAGGTTGTGGGATTATGTGTTTTAAAGAAAATCAGTAACAACTCTTCAAAAGAAATTACTTCGGGGTCATAATCAAGTTGAATGACTTCTGCATGGCCGGTATTACCGGTGCAAATTTCCATATAGCTTGGGTTAGGTTTGTTTCCGCCCATGTACCCAGAAACAACTTTTGAAACTCCTTTTAAATTTTGAAATATAGCTTCTGTACACCAAAAACATCCTGCACCAAATGTTGCCTGTTCCATAATAGATTTGTTTAAATGGAAATTCTATTGATTAGACTTTAATAAAGACTAAAATACATTAAATAAATTGTACTCAAACCGCAGCAAATACATATTTTTTGTAGTGCGATTCATATTTCCATAAAGTTGTAGCCGTTGTGAAATATCAATTCGTATTTTGCTGTTTAGTATCAACTGTAAAGCGGGTGCAATATCCATAAAATTCTGGCTTTTGCTTATGTTAGATTTACCTAAAAACTCAATATAAAAATTTAAGTTAGGCTGGTTATAACTTGTATAGGTTTTGGGATAGATTAAATAGCCTGTAGAAAAAGTATAACCTAAAGCATCTTTTGCCTGATTGGGTAGTAGCTTATAACCCCCGCCATTATTAGTTGCTTTGGTATAATTAAGGGATGCAGAAAGGGCAAGTTTATGAAGTAACTGGGTGAAAACTATTCCTCCCTGAAGTCCTGAATTATCTCCTTCGAGGCTAATTTCATCATTAATTAATGGATTTTTAACATGCGCATATCGGGCATAAGCCGCTCCCCGGAAATGTTGGTGAATAGTATCTATTGAAAGAAAGCGATATTTCCCGTAAAAGCCATAGCCTTCAAATTTTTGTTTATCCTGATAAAAATCAGAGATAAATATATTGGCATGAAGCATCAGATCTTTGCTAACACCCACCATAATCTCGGGAATAAATCGGGTTTGAACACTAGTATTAAACATACCCTCATTAGTTAAACGTAAACCCACAGAATTTTTGGGCATATTACTGGCCGGTTCTGTTGAAACGTATAATTCCTGGGCATTTGCGAAGGAAGAAAAAGCCAATATGATAAATAATAGAAAGATATATCTTCTCATAAAATTTTTATGTGATTAAAGTATAGCTGATCTGTTGAATTATAAACAGATCAGCTATACTACTGGAAGAAAAGAAACTTAAATAGTTATGTGATAAGTTCTTGTGTTTCCCATTAAACCTGTTTTGTAACAGGCATAAGTGGTTTTTGCGGCATATTTTTTATAATCCGCGGCAGGTACAAAATCTTTATCTAAAATAGTTATCCTGGTTTCACCATTAAGGGTTTTGGATGGAACATCCATAAAATGATACGAATTGCCGGCAAATTGATAGTGAAAATCATTACTGATCTTTACATTATCAAAGTTGAAAGTGGCAACTAATTTACTCACTGAAAAACCTGCACCTTTTACTTTCTTTTTGATCAGATCAAGGTTTACAACTTTATCCTTTCGTAAAATTAAGGTGTAGATGTTTGTGTTTAAATCGGGTTTAATTTCACTCACAAAATCAAGGGTCTTTAACGCTTTTTGTGTAGCTAACTGGCACATGGAACATGTTAAGCCACTAACCTGTAAATCAATTTTAACAAACTGTGCTTTAGCGTATGCTGCTGATATAAGAATTGCAATAGATGCAATTACTGTTTTTAAAATTTTCATAATTTGTGTTTTAAAAAGTATAAATAATTAAAAATAAACTCAGGCTATTATGTGATTACATAACAGTTTAGGATAAAAGATTAATTTCAAATACGAAAAACACAGTTCTTTATGATCAGTGGAATATCGGCAGGAACCGGCGGTCCCCAGTAAAGAGTAAAGGCCTGGGCGAAACCAGTTGTATAGTTAATTAGAGGGTTTTTATAAGGAAGGATAAATAACTGTAGATTTTTTACAGAAGGTGCTTCACTTTTTGCAATGACTTGTTGCTCGTCCGAGATCTTTATATTAATGTTTTGATCTTTACAGCATTTATAGGGTTTTGATGTCGCTTTATTTTTGCAACATGCAGATTGTTTGGAAGAATTGATTTGAACTTTTGCAAGGCGTTTGCCACAGAAATGCAGATTTATAGCAAATCCTGCTGATGTACTTAGATACACCAATAGAAAACTTAATACTGCAATTCTTTTAAACATAAGTACAAATGTAAGCAATTTTCTTAGAGCCCGTTAAAAGTGAAATTTTGAATAGATACTATGCGGTTGGTGTCTCACCAACCGCGGAAGGAAAGCCCCGCTTCTATTTGAGCAGGGTTTTTAGGATACATTAACAGTACTTAATTTTATTGTTTAGCTTCATATACATAAGTGTATTTTGTTATTGAGCCGTTCTTATAAGTTTTAGTATACGATGTGATTTTCCCATTTGGATCTGTAATATAACTAATGGTAAACGTGTTTAGTGGGCTATCGTAACTTATTTCTCTGCTTTTTAATACAAAATTTGAAAGAGAAGGAAGGCCTGGTAATTTTAAAGGATCGGGGTCAATTACATTCGGAGAGTAAATAGTAGTATAAGTATTGACTGATCCGTTTTGATTTTGATTTTCAATCACTTTTGGGTTTCCATCTGAAAGAGAATAGTCATATGACGATGTATATATTTCAACTCCGGCAGAATTTTCACCCCTCCTTTGGTTTAGTTTATTATTTGCATAAGTATAAAAAATCTTATTAACAGCGTTTTTATCATTTGTAATTACATCTAATAGGCCATTTTTGTATGAATATTCTGTATTTGCTATGTAATTGAGATCATCAGGCTTTTTTGTTGTATGTTTTTTTATTGTTCCATCTCCATTATACTCATATTCGGTATAGCTTGTGATGGATAGATTATCATAGGTTTTGTAAGTTTTGATTGAAGTAAGTTGGTTTTTATTATTATAAAAATACTCGGTGTCTTTTACGCCATCTATATTTAATTGTTTTATACGCGAATTTTCATAGGTGTATTTTGTAGGGGTATTTGTTTTATCTTTTTTGCAGGATTGGAAGCCTAAGCATACTAATGCTGAAAGACCCAAATAGAATAGTTTTTTCATAAAGGTTATTTTTTATTAATTTATTAAGAACACAAAAATAGCGTTTTATTAATACAAAGTGTAATATAACCATCTGCTTTATATTTGCAGCCATTGGCGTTAAGGACACCACCAACCATTCGGCTGTTATATTCCAAATCTAAGCAGGCTCTTAATTAATTCGCCTTAGGTTTTGTCTGCTGCATTGGGTTTGGCCCGGCAGTAGATCCTCTTGGCAATTGTTGTTGCTGTTTGAATAACTCAAATTTTGAAGGAATGTTTTGACGCGGCCAGTTATTACTGTTCTCATCAATATCCGCTGTTTCACGATATGGATCTAATTTAATGGATGCTACCATTTTATCCTTAGCAAAAACCTTGGTTATTTTCTGCTCATTTTTACGCCATACATAGGCAGAAATACGTTCTACTTCTTTACTGCCATCCGTAAAAGTCCATTCAATAATTAATGGCATAACTAAACCGCCTGCATTAGAGAAATCTATTTCATAAAAATTCTTCTTCGCATCATATATTTTCTTTTCATCAGCAGATAGAGAAGAATAGAAAGTATTAAAGTTCTCTTTGGATGCAGGTGTAATGGCAAAACGATCCCATTTATTGTAAAAATCCTTTAGTTCAGGGTCTTCATCTACCGCGAATTTGATTCCGGCTTCTTTATTTCTTTGGCGTCCGATAGCAAATAGCTCATCTTCATACTTCTTTTTATCGGCTACATTTTCAACTGCTGGATCTTTCGAATCTATTCTATAGTATTTCACATTATCAATGGAAATATCTACCGCATCTGTGCTATAGAACCATCCCCGCCAAAACCAGTCCAGATCAACTGCTGATGCATCTTCCATGGTTCTGAAAAAATCTGCCGGTGTAGGGTGTTTAAATGCCCAGCGACGGGCGTATTCTTTAAAAGCATAATCAAAAAGCTCTCTGCCCATAACTGTTTCGCGTAAAACATTTAAGGCTGTAGCTGGTTTTGAATAGGCGTTAGGCCCAAAGTTTATGATGTTTTCAGAATTGGTCATAATCGGCTCTAACTGGTCTTTAGGCAATTTCATGTAGGGAACTATTTTATGTGCCGGCCCGCGTTGTGAAGGATAGTTATTGTCCCATTCCTGTTCTGCCAGGAACTGAACAAATGTGTTTAAACCTTCGTCCATCCAGCTCCACTGGCGTTCATCGGAATTGACGATCATCGGAAAGAAATTATGCCCTACTTCGTGGATGATCACACCAAGCATACCATATTTTGTAGCTTCGGAATAGGTGCCGTCTTTTTCGGCCCGGCCATAGTTAAAACAGATCATCGGGTATTCCATTCCGTTGGAGGCTTCTACTGAAATAGCAACCGGATAGGGGTAGGCTATAGTGTGTTTGGAGTAAACTTTCAGGGTATGGGCAACTACTTTGGTAGAATAACGATTGTATAAAGGGTAGGCTTCAGGACCGTAATAGGACATAGCCATTACTTTTTTACCTTCAACATTAGTTCCCATAGCATCCCAAACTAAACGGCGGGATGACACAAATGCAAAGTCACGAACGTTTTCGGCAACATACGTCCAGGTTTTTTTAGCCTGGGATTTTGACTTCATCGCTTTTTTCGCTTCATCCAATGTAACTACTTCTACCGGCTGGCTGGCGGTTTGTGCCTGTTTCCAGCGGTTAAATTGTGCGGATGATAATACCTGCTCATAGTTCTGGCATTCGCCTGTGGCGCCAACCACATAATCTGCCGGTACAGTAATATTTACTTTATAGTTGCCAAATACTAAGGCAAATTCGCCGCGTCCGGTAAACTGCTTGTTTTGCCATCCCTGGAAATCAGAATAAACCGCCAGGCGTGGAAACCATTGGGCAACTGTGTATAGATAATTAGCGTCGTCTGCAAAGTATTCGTATCCGCCACGTCCGCCATTTTTTATACGGTCAATTATATTGTAGGCCCAGTCGATTTTAAATTTGAATTTCTCTCCGGGAAGTAAGGTATTGGGAAGTTCAATACGCATCATGGTTTGGTTAATGGTATATTTTAAAGGGTTTCCTTTTTCATCCTGTGCTTTGAGAATTTTAGTTCCCAGGTCTTGTGTATTTCCAATAATTCCCTGGAGATCGCGAATGGTCATTTTATCTTTAACCTTAGCTTCATCAAATTTTTGATTATCACTTTTAGGATCATGCTCATTTTCATCTAACTGAAGCCAGATATAGGTGAGCGGATCGGGGGAATTATTAAAATAAGTTACATTTTCTGACCCGGTAACGCGTTGTTTCTGGTCATCAAGTTCTACATTAATT